>JBLHNX010000269.1:0-4036 GCA_047622125.1 Paracoccaceae bacterium
GATCCCGCCGTGTTCAGCCATCAGGAAACTGGCATCTTGATGAGGTTTTTGTTCGCATTGGTGGCAAGCGGACGTATCTTTGGCGTGCTGTCGACGATGAAGGCGAGGTTCTTGAAGTCCTGGCGCAGTCCCGTCGGAACAAGCGCGCGGCCTTTAAACTTATGCGAAAACTCCTAAAAAGGCAGGGATATATTCCCGATGAGATTGTCACGGATAAGCTGGGTTCATATTCAGCGGCACTTCGCGAACTTGGCTTGTCACATCTTCATGTCACTGGCGGTCGACTAAACAATCGGGCGGAAGTTTCGCATCAGCAGACGCGCCGACGAGAGCGGCGAATGGGCCGATTCAAATCGCCCGGATCAATGCAGCGATTTCTGTCTGTTCACGATGCCATCTACAACCATTTCAATTTGCAGCGCCATCTGGTCTCCCGCCAAACTCTCCATCAAACCCGCACCAAGGCATTCGATGAATGGTTCGAAATTGTGGCTGCTTGATCTGGGATTGCGCCTGTTAATTTCGGTCCTCTGAGTTAACGTGACAAAGCCACCTGACGATGCCTTCTCAGGTTGTTAGAAACTTTGCGACACTACCCTTTATGGACCCCCTGGTTCTGCCCACTCCCGAAAATTTCGGATATGAGCATGAGTCAGCTTCATCAAATGACCTCAACGGATAGTAGGTGATACGCTTGCAAAACCTGCATATAGTTTCTCCAGTGAGTTTGCAACAAATGTTGTTTTGTGGGTTGAAGTCTGTTATCTTAGCATCATGCCCAGACTCTCAATCGACATCACCCCGGAAGAACACCAGAAGCTGAAGGCTATCGCCGCGCTGAAAGGCGAAAGCATCAAGGACTTTGTGCTGAAGCGCACCCTTGGCGATGCCCCTGCCCTTGATGACATGAGCGAGGACGAGGCAGTTGCCGCTCTGGCTGATTTTCTCCAACCCCGCATCGAGCAGGCGCAGCGTGGCGAGTTTTCCGCCAAATCGATGGCTGACATCCGGCGTGAGGCGCACGATCAGGCCGGGCTGTAGCCGTTCCCATGCAGTCCTATGACCTTACGCTCGCCGCCGAAGAAGATTTGCGCGACATCTGGCGCTACACCTACGAGACATGGGGCTTTGAACAGGCCGAAACGTATTTCGACAGGATCGAGGCTTGTTGTGAAGCTGTTGGCGACAGGCGAACAAGGGCAAAAACTTTCGACCGGTTGCCGGACGGCGTTCGCATCCATCGGTGCGAACGCCACTACATTGTCTGGCTGGAGGAAGATCGCCCAGTCGTCATCGCCATCCTGCACGAGCGGATGGACTTTGTGCAGCGGCTGAAGGACCGGCTCTAGGGTATTGTCAGGTTGCCTGTCCCCGCCTGTGAGGCGACCGCAGGAAGATGATATTGTCTGTCCCCTCGTCGGCCCTGAAGGGGTATCGTTTTCCACGCTCGGTCATTGGCTCTGCCGTTTGGGCGTACCACCGCTTCCCCCTCAGCCTGCGGAACGTTGAGGATCTTCTGGCAGAACGCGGCCACCGTGTGCCACGAAACGATCCGGGATTCGGTGGCGAAATTTGGAACACAGATTGCGGCCAAAATCCGTCGCGGTCGCCCCCGGCCCGCCGACAAGTGGCACCTGGACGGTGTTGTCACATTAACTCAGTTATCGGCAGATTTCGTCTTCTTGATGGGACTTGAAATCTCGTAAGTCGTTGAAAGCCAGTAAAACGAATTTTCAAAAACTTCGATATTTCGACT
Source organism: Paracoccaceae bacterium (assembly GCA_047622125.1). GTDB lineage: Bacteria > Pseudomonadota > Alphaproteobacteria > Rhodobacterales > Rhodobacteraceae > SW4. The sequence continues at coordinate 1,757 of JBLHNX010000269.1, forward strand.
TAGAAAAGTTAATTTGACAACGCCATCAGGATGCCTACCGCCAGGTGAGTCGCCCCGCAACCTGACGATGCCAGTCCGCCATAAGCGCATCACCAGCGGCGCGGGTGGAGGGCCAATCGGTCATCAGGTTCATTCCAGGGATTGATCGCGGCAGTGGGTTTCGACCATTGGGCGCAGTGCGACACGCGCGCGAAGTTTGGTGGCCATCAGATACATCCCGCCGATCTTGCGGTGCAGGAACAGCGTGGCAGCGGGTGGCACATGGGCAAGCTCGCGGTCATTGCCTATGGCCAAGCCCATGTCGCGAAGAGTTTCCAGCAGCGTGCTGGTACCAAAATCAAAGGGCGCATCCTGCCGGACCGGGCCCATGGCGACGTTGAACATGGACTGGATCAGCGCCTGATGATGCGGCGCGGTATCTGCGCCAAAGTATCCGATGCGCAGCATGGCGCGGTGCGTGGCGGCATCGCCACCATCCAGCGCCACTCGGGCGAGCGCGCGAAAATCGGCGGCAAGGGCGGGGGCAACGGGCTGCACGGCACCGAAATCCAGCAGGACGATGCGGCCAGTTTTGGGATCAAAGCGGTAATTGGCAAGGTTGGGGTCGGTCTGCATCGCGCCGAATACGAACAACTCGCGCAGCACAAGGTCGATCAGGGCGGCGGCAACCCGGTCACGCTGGCCTTGCGGCGCGTCCACCAGACTGTCAAGTGGCACGCTTTCCATGTAGCGCATCGCGAGCACTTGGGACGTGCACAGCGCGTCATGCAGGGTGGGCAGCGCGAAGATGTCGGACCCCACCAGAAGGCTGTCGAACTGCCTTAGATGCTGCGCTTCGGCCAGATAGTCGGCCTCGGCGTGCAACTGACGCTTGGCCTCAGACAGCAGGGGGGACAGGTCCATCCCGCGGGGCATCAGGCCTGGCAGGCGCAAAAGGGTGGCCACGTTGTCCACATCGCTGTCAATGCTGGCGCGGACACCGGGGTATTGCACCTTGATCGCCAAGTCGGTGCCATCGGGCAGCGCGGCCCGGTGCACCTGCCCGATGGAGGCGGCGGCAAAGGGGCGCACGTCAAAGCGGGCAAAGCGGCTGTACCAGCCCGGCCCCCATTCGGCATTCAGCACGGTTTGCAGCTGTTTGGGGGGCATGTGACGGGCATCATCGCGCATCCGCGACAGGATCGCGGTCAGCTCCCCGGGCAGCACAATCCCGGTATCCATCGACAGCATCTGCCCCAGCTTCAGCGCCGCGCCGCGCAGGTGCGACAGGCCATCGGTCAGACGCCGCGTGTTGGCAGGCGTCAGCAGCAGTTGCGCCAGATCGGGCCGCGCGCCCCCCGCCAGCGCGCGCAATCCCCCTGCGGTGACACTGCCCGCAATGCCCGTGGCCGTACCGCCAAAGTGCCACAGACGGGCCGCGCGCCCGGTCGGCACCGCAGCGCCGTTGCTGTCATTGTCATTGGGCAAATGCGTGCTCCCGTGTCAGGTGGCGACGCGTTGCTTGCGCAACCGGCGCAGGTGCCAGAGGTAGATCACCGGGGCCAGCACATGGTCATAAGCCGCAACGGCGATCTGCCTGATCCCCGGCAAGCCAACGATCCGGCCCAGCAGACGGTAGCGTGGCATCTGCGCCCACAGCACCAGAAACGCTGGAATGCCGGATGTCAGCACCCCATCATGCAGCACATATAGCCGACGCGCCGCCTTATCGGCATCCAAACTCCACTGGGTGAGCGCGCCCGTGTTAAGATCATCAAACCTGATCGGCAGACTCGCCTTGACCGCATAGCGCGCGTAATGCCCGATCTCAAAGTTGCAGACCGGGCAATTGGCGTTGTACAGAACGGATGTCTTGGGGCTGTTTTCCATTCACTCCAAATAGGTCTGGGCGGTGTGAAGTCCAATGGAAGCTAACAGCATTCGAACCGACGAAGCGGATTGCTTGTCTTATGTTTTCCCTATCGGCCTGCAAAGATTGAGCTGTTGCCCGACAAGCCGATTTTGGCGGGCAACGGTGGCGGTTGAACTACGCACCACCCCATCTCGCAATGCCAGTGCGGCGCTGGACGACAATGCCACACTATCAGTGCCTTGGCCCGGTGCAGCCGTGCCCCAACGCGGCAACAGATGTAGGGCTTGGATATCGCCTGGGTTAGGATTGGCAGTTGCTTTCATCGGGACAGGCCCATCGCGCACGGCGCTTTAGTTGATGGAATAGCATAACAACCGCCGCGGCTTGCACGATCGTTTTATGTCCAATAAGTTTGCATTATCGGACAT
>JBLHNX010000270.1:0-4016 GCA_047622125.1 Paracoccaceae bacterium
TACTTTAGAATGGCTCTAAGAAAGGGACAGCTATGATACCGGGTATTTCTTCTCGCCGCCGCTTCCGCGATTTGACTGAACAAGAAGTTCTCGCGCTCGCGATCTCTTCCGAGGAGGACGACGCGCGCATCTATCGCAGTTATGCTGAAATGTTGCGCGCTGAGTTTCCGTCTTCTGCCGCCGTGTTTGATGGCATGGCCGCCGAAGAGGATGAACATCGTCGCCTTCTGATTGATCTGCATACGAAGCGTTTTGGCAATGTGATCCCGCTGATTCGACGCGAACATGTGTCGGGGTTTTATGCGCGCCGGCCAATCTGGTTGATCGAAAACCTTGGGATTGACCGTATCCGCGACGAAGCCGCGCAGATGGAACGAGACGCCGAGCGTTTTTATCGTTCCGCCGTTGCAGCTACGACAGACGCGCAGACGCGCAAGCTTATGGGTGATCTGGCCGCTGCCGAGGCGGGCCATACCCAAGCCGCAAACGCGCTTCAAGACGAGCACCTTGATGATGGCTCTCGCGATACCGAGGCCGAGGCCGCGCATCGCCAGTTCGTGCTGACATGGGTGCAGCCGGGCTTGGCCGGGCTGATGGATGGGTCGGTGTCGACCCTTGCGCCGATCTTTGCAGTTGCGTTTGCAACGCAGAATACCTGGACGACCTTCCTTGTGGGCCTCGCAGCCTCGGTCGGCGCGGGCATTTCGATGGGCTTTACCGAAGCTGCGTCGGATGACGGTCAGATTTCGGGGCGCGGGTCGCCGATCAAGCGGGGCATCGCATCTGGTGTCATGACCACGGTTGGCGGATTGGGGCACGCGATGCCTTATCTGATCACCGATTTCTGGACCGCGACAGTGATCGCGATCATCGTCGTATTCGTCGAACTGTGGGCAATTGCGTGGATTCAAAGTCGCTACATGCAAACGCCGTTCTTTCGGGCTGCATTGCAGGTCGTGGTCGGTGGCGCTCTCGTCCTTGCGGCAGGTGTGCTTATCGGGTCGGGGTGACGGGTTTTTTCAAGAGTTCGGGTGAAAAACCCATAAAGATTTTTGCCCCTGCTGAAACGCGGTGCTAAGCCAGCGCCATGTGGGAAATATTTCTTCAGACGGTGCCGTTTTTTGCGTTGATCGGCCTAGGCTACGGCGCGGGTCGCACAGGCTTTTTCACGCCTGAAGCGACGGCTTACCTGACGAAATTCGTCTTTTACTTTGCGCTGTCGGCGATGCTGTTCAGCTTTTCCGCGAACTTGTCGCTGGCTGAAATCATTAATTGGCCGTTCATCTTTGCCTACCTTTGGGGAACGATGACGATTTATTTGGTGGCGACTGGTGTGGCGCTATTGCGCAATCGTGGCATCGAAGAAGCAGCAGTCGAAGCACAGTGCGCCGTAATTGGTAACGTCGGCTTTCTAGGTATTCCAATGCTGGTGCTGCTTTTAGGTGAAAACGCCATTGGTCCGGTGATGATGGTCTTGGCGGTTGATCTGATCGTCTTTGGCAGCCTGATTGTGATCCTGATCACGGGATCGCGCGATGGTCGGATGTCGCTGGGCGTTCTGCGCACGGTCGGTCTTGGCCTGCTGAAAAACCCGATGATCGTCGCGATTAGCCTTGGCTTGATCGTTTCGGCACTTAGCCTGCCTATTCCGGCCCCGATTAACCAATTCCTGTCGATTCTTGGCGCAGCGGCGACTCCTGGCGCACTGTTTGCTATCGGTGCGTCGCTTGCGGGTAAATCCGCCGAACGGCTCGCTGTGGCTGGCTGGCTGTCCTTTGCCAAGCTGGTCCTGCATCCCGCTGCCGTAGCGTTTGCCGCGCTGGTGATGTTTCCCGTCGAACCCTATGCGGCGGGTGTGATGATTGTCGCGGCGGCCTTGCCCGTGGCCGGCAATGTCTACATCTTGGCGCAGCACTACGCGGTGGCGCCGCATCGCGTCTCTGCCTCGATCCTGATTTCCACAGTGGGCAGCGTGTTGACAGTCTCGGGTGTCATCGCCCTTATTCAAAAACTTTGATCCGGAGCATTCATGTCCGAACACGCCCCAACCTATCAAGCCTTGCCACTGCCAGACCGACGCGATGTCAGTGACGCAGAAATGGCCCGTGACGCTGATCGGTTTTATGACCTGATGAAGACGCGGCACACGATCCGCGAGTATTCGCCGCGTCCGGTTCCAGCCGAAGTAATTTCCACATGCATCCGCGCCGCGGGCACCGCACCCAGTGGCGCCAACCAGCAACCTTGGCATTTTGTGGCGATCTCTGATCCGGCGATGAAATCGCGTGTCCGCGCGGCTGCCGAAGAAGAAGAAATTAAATTCTACGACGGCGGCGGCGGTGATGCATGGCTTAAGGCGTTGGAGCCTATTGGGACCGGCGCAGACAAACCGCATCTGGATATCGCGCCTTGGTTGATCATCATTTTTGCCCAGCGTTGGGGCGAACGTGATGGAGAGCGGATCAAGCACTACTATGTCCCCGAAAGTGTCGGTATCGCTACTGGCATGTTGATCACCGCGCTTCACACGGTGGGGCTGTCCTGCCTGACCCACACGCCCAATCCGATGAAGTTCCTGAACGATCTGTGCGACCGTCCCGATAACGAAAAACCGATCATGATATTGGCCGTGGGCCACCCAAATGATGAGGCTACCGTGCCTGCTGTCGCCAAAAAGAAGAAACCGCTGGACGAGATCATGACCGTCTACGCCGCCAAGGAGTAACCCCATGGAAACCATTTCCGAAAACCGCTGTTTTGGCGGCACCCAAGGCGTCTATTCGCACAAATCCGATACCTGTGGCGTCGATATGACCTTCGGGTTGTTCCTGCCAGAAGAGGCCGAACACGCTCCCGTGCCGGTCTTGTGGTATCTGTCTGGTCTGACCTGCACCCACGAAAACGCGATGGTCAAAGCTGGCGCGCAGATTTGGGCCGCGGAACACGGGATTGCGCTGTGTTTCCCCGACACCTCGCCGCGTGGCAAAGGTGTCGCGGATGACGATGCCTTTGACCTGGGGCAGGGAGCCAGCTTTTATGTGAATGCCACGCAGAAACCTTGGGCGCGGCATTTTCAAATGTGGGATTATGTGGCTGATGAATTGCCCCGCCTGATCACTGCCAATTTTGCGATCGACGAAGACCGCCAGTCGATCACCGGTCATTCTATGGGCGGCCATGGTGCGCTGACGCTGGCTATGGGCCTCCCAGGGCGTTTCCAGTCCGTGTCGGCGTTTTCGCCAATCTGTAACCCGATGAACAGTGACTGGGGCCGCAAGCAATTCACGGCCTATCTGGGTGACGACGAGGCCAAATGGGCCGCCCATGACGCGACCATGTTGATGGAAAAACAGGGTTTTGACGGGCCGCTACTGATCGACACAGGCACCGCCGATCAATTCGGTGATCTGCTGAAAACCGAGAGCCTTGCCGCCGCTATCGCCACCCGCCGCCAGCCCGCGCAACTGCGGCTGCAAAAGGGCTACGACCATAGCTATTTCTTCGTAAACACATTCATCGAGGACCATGTCGCGTTCCATGCCGAGGCGCTGTATTCGTGATCTACATCGACGCCGATGCCTGCCCCGTAAAGGCCGAAGTTGAAAAGGTCGGTACCCGTCATGGCGTGCGCATCTTCGTCGTCAGCAATGGCGGGTTGCGCCCCTCGCAAAACCCGCTCGTGGAAAACGTGATCGTGCCCGACGGGCCCGACGTCGCCGACATGTGGATTGCAGAGCGTGCGGGCGCGGGCGATGTGGTGATCACGGGCGACATCCCCTTGGCTGCAAAATGTGTCGAGGCAGGCGCGCGCGTGCTGAAACACAACGGCGAGGCGTTGACCCAAGCCAACATCGGCAACATCCTCGCGACGCGCGACCTGATGGCCGATATCCGCGCGGCTGATCCGTTCCGCCAAGGCGGCGGCAAGGCGTTCGGCAAGGCGGATCGCTCAAGGTTTCTGGACGCATTGGAACGGGAATTGCGGGCCGTGTCGCAAAGCGGCAAGACGGCACCCT
>JBLHNX010000271.1:0-3984 GCA_047622125.1 Paracoccaceae bacterium
GCGACAACCCCCGGATAGCCCTTTGTCAGCCCCTTAAGTTGCAATAATAGATTGCTCATCCTGCCGTTTCCCCCTGTCGGATTGCTACATCCGCTTGTCCCAAAAGCGCAGCCGCGACACCCACCGCAATTGCATATGGATGTTTGCCCAATTCGGGCTGCCCGATCGGGCAGGCAATGCGCGAAATCTGTTCGTGTGTATGGCCTAGCTTGCTCAAACGTCCACGAAACCGCGCCCATTTTGTCGCCGACCCGATTAGCCCGGTACTTGCAAAACCACGGCGCAGCAACGCGTCACACAAGGCAAGATCAATCTCGTGGCTATAGGTCAAAATCAAGTGGTTAGCCGTGTCGGGCGCATGCTGCGCAAGGCGCGGCATTTCGTTGGCTGGCACCGATGTGACACCTTCGGGGATCACCTCTGGAAAGCGGGCCCGCGTCGTGTCGACCCATGTGATTTCATAGTCGGGCAACGGGGCCATGACCGCGACGATTGCGCGGCCAACGTGGCCCGCACCCCACACCCACAGTGGTGCAGCGGCTGGCGTCACCTCGGCTGCGTTCAACGCCCAATCAAGTGTGACAGACCCACCGCAGCACTGCCCCAATCCCGGCCCCAGTGGCATCGTGCGCGACAGGGTGTTTTGCCCTGATTTCAACATGCGCCGCGCTGTATGTGTGGCTTCCCATTCCAATGCGCCGCCACCGATCGTGCCCGTTTGCCCGTCTTCCCAGACAGCCATCGTGGCACCCGCGTCACGTGGGGCGGATCCGGCGGTGCTGGTGATCGTAATCAGGATGAAATCGCTCATCCGCGGGCACGCCCGATTGCAGCAAGAACTTCTTGCGCAGTCGCAGGGGCGTGTAGGTCGCCATAAGCAGGGCCACAGGCTGCAACCGCATCCGATAGCGCGAGGAATGCCGAAATCCCCAACATAAACGGCGGCTCGCCCACAGCTTTGGATCGATAGATCGTCTTGGCTGGGTTCGCGCCGTCCCATAGGGCGACATTGAACACATCAGGGCGATCAGAGCAGGCGGGGATTTTGTAGGTCGAAGGCGCATGGGTGCGCAGGCGGCCACTGTCATCCCAAACCAGTTCTTCCGTCGTGAGCCAGCCCGCACCTTGGACATAACCGCCCTCAATCTGACCGATGTCCAGAGCGGGGTTCAGGGATGTACCTGCGTCATGCAGGATATCTGTGCGTAGAATGCGGTTTTCGCCCGTCAGAGTATCAATCACGACCTCGCTAAGAGAGGCACCATAAGCAAAGTAAAAGAACGGGCGACCCTTGCCCGCGATCCGGTCCCAAGCCACATCGGGCGTCTTGTAGAACCCGGTCGCACTTAGGCTGACGCGGTTGACATAGGCCAGTTGCGCGGCCGCGGCAAAACTCATGGAAACCTCGCCTGCCTGCACCTGCCCGTCGGCAAACACAACGTCGTCGACCGCGACGTCATGCGCTTCGGCCAAGAAGCCCGCAATCCGGTCGCAGATCGTGTCGCACGCGGCTTGCACGGCCATACCGTTCAAATCCGTCCCCGAACTGGCAGCCGTGGCCGAAGTGTTGGGCACTTTGGCGGTATCAGTCGCCGTGATCTTGATTGCGCTCATATCTACGCCAAATCGGCTTGCTGCAACTTGCGCGACTTTCTGGAACAATCCCTGTCCCATCTCGGTGCCGCCGTGGTTCAGGTGGATCGATCCGTCTTGATAGACATGCACCAGCGCACCAGCCTGATTAAGGTGGGTCAGAGTAAAGGAAATACCAAACTTAACGGGGCTAAAGGCTAGCCCCTTTTTCAACACCGCATTGGCGCTGTTCCAGTCTGCCACAGCCTTGCGTCGCGCGTCGTAATCCGCACTTTGCAGCAAGGCGTCCGTCATCTCGTGCAGGATGAAGTCGGTCACGTCCATGTGGTAAGGCGTGGTGTTCTCGTGCTTAACGGCCTTTGGCGAAAAGCTTGCGCCAAAGGGCTTTCCGGTGCCAGCATTTTCTCTTCTGGAATAACTTCCGCCGGAGGCATCTGCACTCACCACCATCGCATCGTAATAGTTGATACGCCGCACCGCGACAGGGTCTTTGCCCAGCAGCTGCGCCACGTGATCCATCACGCGCTCGATCCCCAGCATCCCTTGCGGGCCGCCAAATCCGCGATAGGCGGTGGCGCTTTGGGTGTTGGTTTTCAGCCGGTGCGACGTGATACGCGCGGCGGGCAAAAGATAAGCGTTATCTGCGTGCAACATTGCACGGTCGGCCACGGGCAAAGACAGGTCCATCGCCCAGCCACAGCGCGTGTATTGGGTAAAGTCCACACCCGTCAGTCGCCCGTCGTCATCATAGCCCACGTCATAGTCGATGCGAAAATCGTGGCGTTTTCCGGTGATCATCATATCGTCGTCGCGGTCATAGCGCATTTTGCAGGGCTTGCCCGTCAGACGCGCGGCCACAGCACAGCCCACGGCCAGCGCATTACCCTGGCTTTCTTTGCCGCCAAAGCCGCCGCCCATCCGGCGGATTTCAACCCGCACGCCGTGCATTGGCACGCCGATTGCCTCGGCCACTTTGTGTTGAATTTCGGTTGGGTGCTGGGTGCTCGAATGCACCAACATGTCACCGCCTTCTTGCGGGAGGGCCAATGCGGCCTGTCCCTCAAGATAGAAATGCTCTTGCCCGCCCATTTCAAAGCGCCCTTGCAGGCGGTTGGGGGCAGATGCCAATGCGGCGTCGATATCGCCTTTGCCATAGACACGCGGCCCGTCTTCAAAGCGTGTGTTGGCCGCAAGTGCTGCCTCGATTGTCAGGATCGGGGTGCCTGCGTCAATCGTCACTTTGGCACGTTTTGCAGCATGGCGCGCGGCCAGATGTGATGTTGCGATCACCAGAAACAGCGGTTGGCCGATGTAATGCACGGTTCCGTCGCTTAGCAGCGGTTCGTCATGGGCGCTGGGCGACACATCGTTGTCAAAGGGCAGATCATCTGCCGTCAGCACTGCAACGACACCATTGGCGGCCCGCACAGCCGCAAGGTCCATTGCCGTGATCGTGCCACAGGCCACTTCCGACGTGCCAAATGCCAGATGCAGGGTGCCGCTGGGCGTTGGGATATCGTCCACGTAACGCGCTTGTCCGGTCACATGCAGATGCGCGGTGTCATGTGGGAGGGATTTTGCAACGCTCATGCTGATACCTCCAGAACGCTTGTGTCTTGTCCGCCAAGGTCGTGGAAATAACGCTGCAACAGGTTCGCTGCAGTGGTCAGACGATAATCAGCACTCGCGCGCATATCGCTAAGCGGTGTGAAGTCTTCACCCATCTTTGCCATGGCCGCTTGCGTGTTTTCTATCGTCCATGCATTTCCGACCAAGGCGGCTTCGACCGCAGCGGCCCGTTTCGGGGTGCCGGCCATGCCACCAAAGGCGATGCAGGCGTCAGTCACGGTGCCGTTCGTCACTGTCACATTGAAGCAGCCGCAGATCGCGGAAATATCCTGATCGAAGCGCTTCGAGATTTTGTAGCAGCGCAGGGCCGGGGCACTTGCGGGCAGGGTCACCGCCTCGACAAATTCGCCGCGCTGCCGGTCTTGTTTGCCGTAGTCGATAAAGAAGTCTTCGATTGCCATCTCGCGCCGTTGATCGCCGCAGCGCAAGTGCAGGGTCGCGCCCAATGCGATCAGCGCAGGCGGGTTGTCACCAATCGGCGAGCCGTTGGCGATATTGCCGCCGATGGTCGCCGCATTGCGGACCTGCTGGCTGCCATAGCGGCGGATCATTTCGGCATAACTCGGATGGGCATCCCGCATCGCGGCCAACACATCGGTCATCGTCGTCATCGCGCCAATGCGGATCGTGTCGCTGCTCTGCGTGATCCCGCGCAGGTCGGCGCAGCGATTAAGAAACGCGACATCGCCCAACTCGCGGAATTGTTTCGTCACCCAAAGTCCAACGTCAGTGGCACCTGCGACAAGCGTTCCATCGGGGTGT
>JBLHNX010000272.1:0-3956 GCA_047622125.1 Paracoccaceae bacterium
AGAACTAGACCGCCTTCTTCAGCGCCTCGACCAGATCAGTACGTTCCCAGCTAAATCCGCCATCTTCATCAGGGGCGCGGCCAAAATGACCATAGGCCGCCGTGCGTTCATAAATGGGACGGTTCAGGTTCAGGTGCTCGCGAATGCCGCGCGGGGTCAGGTCCATGATCTTCGGGATCGCGGCTTCGATTGCGGCGGCGTCTACGTCGTTCGTGCCATGCGTGTCGGCATAAATCGACAACGGGTGCGACACACCAATCGCATAGGACAGTTGGATCGTGCAGCGTTCGGCCATGCCAGCCGCGACGATATTCTTGGCCAAATAGCGCGCAGCGTAAGCCGCCGAGCGGTCAACCTTGGTCGGGTCTTTGCCGGAAAACGCACCGCCACCGTGCGGGGCCGCACCGCCGTAGGTATCCACGATGATTTTACGCCCCGTCAAACCCGCGTCACCATCGGGACCGCCGATGACGAATTTTCCTGTGGGGTTCACATGCCAAACGGTTTCTGGCGTGACCCAACCTTCGGGCAGCACATCAAGAATATACGGCTCGACCACGGCGCGTACATCGGCGCTGGTCATGTTTTCGTCCAGATGCTGCGTGGACAGTACAATTGAGCTGACACCGACTGGCTTGCTATCGCGGTAAATCACCGACAGTTGCGATTTGGCATCAGGGCCAAGCGTAGGTTCGGTACCGTTTTTGCGCACTTCGGCCAAGCGGCGCAGGATCGCGTGCGCATAATGGATCGGCGCAGGCATAAGGAAATCGGTTTCAGTCGTGGCATAGCCGAACATGATACCTTGATCGCCGGCACCTTCGTCCTTGTCGCCTGCCGCATCAACACCTTGGGCAATATGCGCGGATTGTTCGTGCAGCAGGTTGGTCACTTCCACCGTCTCGTGGTGGAACTTGTCCTGCTCATAGCCGATGTCTTTGATACACGCGCGGGTGATGTCTTCGATACGTCCCATGTAGTCATGCAACTTAGCTTGGTCAGACAGACCAACTTCGCCGCCGATCACAACGCGGTTGGTGGTGGCAAACGTCTCGCAGGCGACGCGCGCTTCGGGTTCTTCGGCCAGAAAGGCATCAAGAATTGAATCCGAAATACGGTCGCAAACCTTGTCAGGATGGCCTTCGGAAACAGATTCTGATGTGAAAATATGGTTGGGACGAGTCATGGAAAGTGCTCCGTTGGGTTATTGTCGCCACGTCAGGAAGCCGTTGTGACGAAGTTTTATACTAAACCGGACCTAGGACGGGTCGCCACGCGCGTCAATGATGATGCGGCGGCGCGTCGCAATGCCACCCAAACTGGCGAAAAGCAGCAACACAACGATGGGCCAATCACCGAAGCGGGCGTAGATGGTTGGTGGCAAGGCGGGCGGAAGCGCTACATCCAGCGATCCCGCCTGCCCCAGCCCAATCTGCCCAACGATGCGGCCACGCCCGTCAATCACCGCTGACACGCCAGTATTGGCAGCGCGCACCATCGGTAAACCTTGTTCAATCGCGCGCATCCTTGCTTGGGCAAGGTGCTGATACGGCCCCGCCCCTTTTCCGAACCACGCGTCGTTTGTGATCAGCAACAACAGGCGCGGGCGCGGGTCAGTTGCGTTCATTTCCTCAGCAAAAATGCCCTCGTAGCAGATTAGCGGGCGGGCCATCCCGATTCCGGGCAGGTTGATCGTCTGGCCACGCTCACCGGCACTAAACCCGCCGCCTTCGCGCGCAGCCAACCCGTGGATTCCCAGGCGCGATAGCAAGTCGCCAAACGGCACGTATTCGCCGAACGGGACGAGGTGGGACTTGTCATAAAGGCTGCGCACCTCGCCAGCGCGGCCCAGCACGACCAGTGAATTATAATAGGTGCTGTCACCTTCGCGGCGCTGAATGCCGATGACTGCAGGTGCGCCACGCGCGGCCTCAGAAATATCTTCCAGCACCGGGGTGGCATAGCCCAGCAAATAGGGCACCGAGGTTTCTGGCCAGACAGCCAAATCGGGGACCTCACCCTGCCCTGTCATCGCAATCGCACGATCCAAGAACACCCGTGCCATGGCCGGATCCCACTTTTCATCTTGCGGCGCGTTGGGCTGGATCAGGCGCACGATCGGGGCATCAGCGGCAATTGGTTCGGGGCGCGCGGGGGCGAACAGATAGGCCACGCCAATCATCATAACCACCGCCAATGGGTATGCGAGGATGCTGATCTCGGTCGCTGCCCAAATCAACAGGCCAATCAAAAGCAGCACAAACAGTGTTACGCCGTGCGGTCCAATAAACGCCAACAATGGCGCCGCATGCGTATCCAGAAATCCTTGGGCGATATTAGCCCATGGAAATCCGGTAAAGATCGTCGCGCGCAGGTATTCGACCAGTGTCAGAGCGACGGCCAAAGCGACCACATCCCGCAGGGTCTTGCCACCGACCCGGCGCGCGCCCCAGAACGCGGCGGCCCAAAACAGCGCGCCGCCAGCCGCCATCAAGATCAGCGCAAACGGAGCCATCCAGCCATAACGCTCGGGTTCCACTAGAAACGGTTCAACAATCCAGCGTAACGCATGAGCGAAATAGCCAAAGCCCAGCGCCCAGCCCAACCAAGCGGCAGACCGCGGCGTGCGGGTCGACAGAAACAGCGCAAACGCCATACCCAAGACAAAGATCAACGCAGCGACACGATCGTAGGGAGCTTGCCCGAATGCCATGACCGCGCCGAGCAGAGCATAGATCGCACCGCGCGCGGTCCAATGTAGACCCACAATGCGCGTCAAAAATGGATCAGCCATCGGCCGCGCTGGGCAGGCGGACACGCAGGCGTTTGATACGGCGCGGATCGGCCTCGATTACCTCAAAGGCGGGGCCGTCGGGGTGTTCGATAATCTCGCCGCGCGAAGGCACGTGACCGGCCAGCATAAAGACCAGACCGCCAAGCGTTTCTATTTCTTCCTCGTCGATGTCGTGGTGGTCCGTCAGGGCCATGCCGATCTCGACTTCGAAATCCTCGAGCGGCGTCTTGGCTTCGGCCATATAAACGCCAGGCTTTTCGCACAGCCACATCTCGTCTTCGTTCAGGTCGTGTTCATCTTCGATTTCACCGACAACTTGCTCGATCAGGTCTTCGATGGTCACGAGACCATCGGTGCCGCCATATTCATCAATGACCAAAGCCATGTGAATGCGTTCTGCCTGCATCTTTTGTAGCAAAACGCCCAAGGGCATCGACGGCGGCACAAACAATAACGGGCGCACAAGGGCGCGTAAATCAAACACCTTGGACTTGCCGTTAAACCCGTGGGTCAGCGCAAAATCCTTGAGATTGGCAAAACCGATCGGCGTATCAAGCGTGCCGTCAAAAACGGGAATACGGGTCAGCCCGCTTTCTCGGAACACTTGCACCAGATCGTTCTTGGAAATCGTGGCTGGCACCGCAACGATATCAGCCTTGGGAATGGCGACGTCTTCGACCCGCATCCGGCGCAGGTTCAGCATACCGGGAACCGACGCTGCAGGCCTGTCGGCGCGCGTGGGATCGCTGGCATCGTCACCATCGGAATCAGCGGGGCTGAGTGCGTCAATAATACGACTGAAAAAGCCGCGGTTTTCCGTCTCTGTCGGGTCGGTTTGCGCGCTTTGCGCTGCGCTAGAGGACCCCTCGGTCGTGTCGCCCATCTTCTCCTACCAGTTAAAGGGCCGAATATGCGGCCAAGCGTGATGCGTTACGTGATCTTATATGGGTCGGCAATGCCCAGTTTGCCAAGTATCTGTATTTCCAACCCTTCCATGAGGGTGGCATCCGCGTCACGCTCATGGTCATACCCCAACAAATGAAGGGTGCCGTGCACGATCAGATGGCTGCAATGATCCGCCATTGTGCGGCCCGCGTCGGCGGCTTCGCGCTTGCAGGTGTCAAAAGCGATGGCGATATCGCCCAATTCGGGATCGCGCACC
>JBLHNX010000273.1:0-3954 GCA_047622125.1 Paracoccaceae bacterium
CGGGGGACCCCTGGTTCCACAAACCAGTGCTCTAACCAACTGAGCTAAGGCGGCACACGAGGTCGATTTAGCGCCCATGCCAGATGAATGCAAGTCACCAGACACATGAAATCGACGCCGCTGCGTGATTGCGCGGCCCTTGCCAATCCAGCCTGCGCCGCGCTAAGCCGTCCACAGTTCATATAGGAGGCCAGCATGGGCATCGACACCGAACGCGACATCGAAGCCGACATGCAGATCGGTCCGACCGATCAAGGCATGGTGCGCATTTTCATCAAAGGAAACGGCATCGAAATTCCGATGGATTTTGATCCCGACGAAGCCGCCGAAATCGCCGAGGAAATCTTGGCGGCGTCCAAGGCCGCGCGCTTAGTCAAATAAAGCCCGACATTTAGAGCACTTACCACTTGTCAGCTGCCCTGTATCCCTGCCACCTTTGGCTTTGGGGGACGGAATGTTCAGACTTTTCAAAACCGGCGAAGCCTTGGGCAATTTTTCGACCATCCTTATGGGTGCGTCGATTTTCGCCTTTTCGGCTAGCACCGGCGTCGTGCCGCCACCGGGAACGGTGCAAACCTCGCTTGGGGCCGGTAGTCTGATCGCACATCTTTCGGATGAAAAACGCAAAAGCGCCGAACACATATTGGCCTTGTTTCGCAAACAGATCGAAAAAGACTGGAAGGTCTGGTCCGCCAATGCAAGCCACGCCAATGACGCGATGCGCGAAAGCGCGATGGCGAGCTTTGATCAGGTTCTGCCCCATATCAAACTGCGCCCGAGCGAAGTTGTCAGCGAGCGTCTTGATGGTAAACGCATGGCGGATTTAATGCTGGCCAAGGCCGAAGTCGCGCTGCCATCCGTCTATGCCTCGCGCAATCCGCGTGACCACGAATCCGCGCTGGCGCGCAAGTTTTTGTGGGAGCTGACCAATCAGGCCTACAACTACCTTGTCACGATCCCCGAATATGTCACCAAGATCGCCCCGGCCCTATGGACCGATCTACTCAACCAGCTTGACCGCGTCGAGGCAACACTTGCCACCCGCTTTGATCGGGTCGAAGCCTTGTTGCTGGAACAGATCCGTGACGGTGAACAGACCGCCAAGGCCCGCGAAAGCGGTATCAGCGACACGGCCCTGATCGGCCTCGCCAAACGTATCGCCGCCGATATCGACAACCCTGCTCAGGCGTTTCGCGAATTGGCCAAGGCCGTTGAAATCGCCATCGCCGTGCAGCAAACCGCAGGCGACGATGACGAAGCGATTGCAGGCGCCGCACGTCTGTCGGCCATCGGTGCGCATGATCAGGCGGTGCTTACCCTGAACGCCGCCATGGCATCCGAGGAAACCGCGCATAAGACCCGCATGATCCGCCTGCTTAATGCTGGATTGGCCCAAGACATGCTGGCCCGCGATCATGTTTCAGCCGCCGCGCGTCTGGTGAAAATTGCTGATATCAACGCCGACGGACACGCTGATTTCGACACCATCGGCGCGGTGTGGCTGGAATGGTTCATGAAAGGCCGCGATGGCGGCGCGTTGATTGATCTGGCCGTCGCCGGAGCGCTGGCCGAGGCTATGCAGGGGCGTGCAACCGATCGCACACAGTCCGGCACCGCATTAAATTACCTTGGGATTATCCTGCATACGCGCGGCGAACGCGAAGCAGGGCCGCGCCATCTGCTGCGCGCAGTTGCCGCCTTTGAAGAAGCGATCAGCAACTGGCCCAAGATGACCCAACCCGAACTTTGGGCCAAGGCGCAGATGAACCTTGCCAACTCCTTGCATGCTTTGGCGATCCGCGAACCCGGCAACGACCGCCTGACCCGCGCAATCGAGGCTTATGACGCCGCCCTTGACGTGCGCCGTGCCGATACCCGATCAGCCGCTTGGGCCATGACGCAAATGAACCGCGCGACCGCCCTGCGCACGCTTGGTGAATGGGAAGAGAACAGCGATATCCTCGCCCAATCCCTCGCGGCAATCGAAAGCGCACTTGAGGTCCGGCAGCGCAAGGTGAACGAGGCGCAATGGGCCATGACCGTCCTTAATCGCGGCATCACACGGCGCGCAATGGCCAGCCTGGCGGATGATGCGCTGCTGATGCAGGACGCCTTGGTGGATATCGTCGCGGCAAGCGATTGCTGGGGCACACCGGACACGCAGTTTTATCGCGCCACTGCTACGCTTCAAGAAGGGATCGCCCGCCGCTGCCTTGGCCCGCTGACCGATGAACCCGCCCAGATCGCCGATGCACGACGCTGCTTTGCACAGGCCAGTGCCGATTTCGGCGTAGATGACGCGCCCGTAGATCGCCTGACGACACTGGGCCAAGACGGTCTGGCGATGCTGCATGACGACGCCGACGCTGGACAGGCCCAGCTTGACGATGTGATGAACGCGCTGTCAGATGTGGGTCATTTCCGTGGTGCGGCCTTGCTGGCACGCGAGCGTGACAGGCTGCTGAACGCGGCCCCGCCTAGGGCTGCAAAAGGCTGAACGCACGACTGGGGCGTGGATCGCGTAACGATTGCAGACGCAGCGCCGTGGTGCGCGCGAATTTCTGCACCATCACCTTGCGACGCGCTGGGGCCAGCTTGCTTTCCGGCCCGATCCGCAAAATTTCTGCATCATAAGCATCGGCAATGATCAGCCCTGTGTCATCGGGCAGCAAATCCGTTGGAAAATCACTATCGACCGCCCAGAAAAACCGGTCACACCATTCCAGATAACCCTGCCATTTGTTGTCTGACTGGAAATCGGCGCGGGATGATTTGCATTCAATCACCCAAACCTCGCCCTTGGGACCAAGCGCCATCACATCAACCCGTAGTCCGGATGTGGGCACCAATTCTTCGACACTGACGAAATCATGCCCAAGCAAGTGGCGACACACGCCGCGGGCAAGGCGCTGACCCGGCTGCATCGTGCCCAAAAGCGTATCAGTGGTGACATCATTCTGCATCGCCCAAACATGAACAATAGGTGAACAAAACGCAAGAACCGATCAACGCTTGACATGATACCTTTTGGTATCCTAAAAGATATGAAACCATAAGGTATCGCGATTATTCTCATGACACACCAAGAACACCTCCCGTTTCGCGCACTGTCTGACCCGACGCGCCGCGCTATCCTGTTGATGCTGCGCGATCACGACATGACCGTCGCGCAGGTTTCTGAAAACTTTGATATGACCCGTGCCGCCGTGAAAAAGCACCTGACCGTGCTGTCTGACGGCGGGCTGATCACCACCTCCAAACGCGGGCGCGAACGCGTGAACGCCCTTAACCCACAGGGCTTGGCACCCGTTCTTGATTGGCTCGGATTTTTCGATGCCTTCTGGGATGACCGCCTTACAGCTCTGAAATCTGCCGTCGAAAAGGACATGCAATGACCGACAACACCCTGAACAAAAATATCTTTCTGCGCGCCAGCAAGGAACAGGTCTGGGCCTATCTGACCGACCCCGACAAGCTCGGGCTGTGGTTTCACAAGCCCAAAGCCCCGCTGGTGCAAGGCGAAACATACGCGATGTTTGGCACCGAGAGCGGCGACAAACTGATGTGGGGCGATGTGACCCGCGCGCAGCCACATGACCTGCTGGAATACACATTCACCATCACACCGATGGGAGATGCAACAAGCACTGTGAAATGGACACTGGACGCAGTTGCAGGCGGCACGCGGCTTTCGCTGGAACACAGTGGCCTGCCAGCAGGCGAAGACGCGTTTGGGCTAACCCTCGCACTGGATCGTGGCTGGGACGATCATTTCGACCGGATGCGCGACAGTCTGCATGCAGACGCCTAAAAACTGGCGGGGGCGGATCGCCCCTTGCCGCAACGCCCCAAGCACCCTACCTAAGAGAGTGGCGGGTTTCTGCGCTTCACGTCGTCTGGGATAATTCCAGTGGCCTTACGCAAATCCGAGGTGGCTGGCGCTGTCGTGGCCCT
>JBLHNX010000274.1:0-3938 GCA_047622125.1 Paracoccaceae bacterium
GCCTGCACAAGGTGATCGATGGCGCCGAGATCAAATCGAAAACCAATCTGTCCGGTCCCCACACGGTGCATTGTCTTGGCTCCGAGATCATCATCTCGTTTCTCGGTGACGCAAAGGGAGAAGCGCCCGGTGGGTACTTGCACCTTAACAAGGACTTTGAGATCGTTGGCCGCTGGGAGAACTCTATGGGCGACATCCCGTTCAGCTATGATTTCTGGTACCAGCCGCGCCACAACGTGATGGTGTCCTCTGAGTGGGCGGCACCCAACACGTTCATGCCGGGCTTTGATCTCGAAGAAGTAGGCCACCTGAAATACGGCCGTCGCCTGCACATCTGGGATTTTGAGAAGAAAGAACCGGTCGAGACTTTGTATCTGGGCGAAGACGGATTGATCCCGCTAGAAGTAAAATTCCTCCATGATCCTGACAGCAGTCATGGGTTTTGTGGTGCGGCCCTCAGCTCGAACGTCATCCACTTCTGGAAGACGGACGAAGGCAAATGGGAATGGGAAAAGATCATCGACGTTGAGAACGCACCGCACCCCGAATGGCCTATTCCTGTGCCCGGTGTGATGTCAGCGATCCTTGTATCGATGGACGACAAGTATCTCTACCTCAACAATTGGCTGCACGGCGATATGCGCCAATACGACATCAGCGATCCGCATAATCCGGTGCTGACCGGACAGGTTTGGATGGGCGGTCTGTTGGGCAAAGCGCCCGAGGTCAACGGCGTCAAAGTTGCCGGTGGGCCGCAGATGTACCAACTCTCACTTGACGGCAAGCGGCTTTATGTGACGACGTCGCTGTTCTCCACATGGGACAACCAGTTCTATCCCGAAATACGCACCCAAGGCGGTGTTATGCTGATGATTGACTGCGATGTTGAAAATGGCGGCATGAAGATCAACGAGGACTTCATCGTTGATTTTGGCAAAGAACCGAATGGCCCAAGTCGCTGCCATGAAACCCGCTATCCCGGTGGCGATTGCACGAGCGATATCTGGCTGTGAGCGAAACGCGCACCATCACAATCGCCAACCGCAACGATGCGACGTACTGCGTCGACGCGCGCCGTCCTTTGCTGGACACATTGCGCGAACAAGGCGTCGATCTGCCTTACGGCTGCAAGTACGGTGGCTGCATCACCTGTGCGGCCAAACTGACCGTTGGCAAAGTGGATCAGCGCAGGCAGGTGGCGCTGAACAATCGCCAGATCAACAACGGCTACGTGTTGCTCTGCGTTGCCCGCGCCACGACCGATTGCACCTTGGAGATCGGCGTCGAAAGCCACGACAAACTCTACCGCAACCCATTTCTTGATCCGCTGGAGCCGCACGAGTTAAAGGCGGATATCGCGACCCCGAAGGAGGCTTAGATGCCTGTAACTGAACTGGATCAAAAATACAGGTATTCGCCGGCGTTCTTGGCCGAAATTCTGCGCTCGGTCAAAACGATCGCAATGGTGGGTGCCAGCGGCGACAAGACCAAATTCAGCTATGGCGTTCTGCGTGTGTTGCACGAAACGGGATATGATATGATCCCGGTGAACCCCAACCCCAAGCTGACGGAAATTCGCGGTATCCCTGTCTTTCATTCGCTAGAAGAGATCGACCGCCCCGTTGATATGGTCGAGGTCTTCCGCCCCAAGGAAGAGCTATATGCTATCACTGAAAAGGCGATTGCCATCGGTGCCAAGGTTCTTTGGGGGCAAATCGACGTCTATGATGATCGTGCGGCTAGGCTCGCCGAGGAGGCTGGCCTGAAGGTAGTCATGAACCGTTGCCCCAAGATCGAGCTATTCCGACCGTTCTGGAAGCCGCGTCTTGATCTCGCGATATGACGCAAAGCCGTTGACTGGCTGAAATAGGCTCGCGGGGGTGTTGGCGAAAAAAAATGGAGAGTGCAATGCTGAACGACGATTTGATCTTACGCACCGATGCAGATGGTGTGGCCGTTCTGACTTTGAACGCTCCCAAGTCGATTAACGCCTTGTCCGAAGCGATGTTAGACGCTTTGTCCGACACGTTCGACAAGATTGCAGCGGACCGCAGCGTCAAAGCCGTGATCCTGCGCAGCGGAGGTAATCACTTCTGTGCGGGTCATAACCTTAGGGAAATGACAGCGCGTCGCGCCGACGCCGATGGTGGTTTTCAATATTTCCAAGACCTCTTTGCCAAATGCTCTGCGATGATGCTGCGCGTGGTGCGTTTGCCTCAACCGGTCATCGCGGAAACCAAAGGCATCGCCACAGCCGCAGGCTGCCAGCTTGTGGCATCATGCGATCTGGCAGTGGCTGCTGATGACGCAACTTTTGCAACTTCGGGCGTCAACATCGGACTGTTTTGCTCAACACCGATGGTTGCGCTCAGCCGCAATGTGCCGCGCAAGCTGGCTATGGAAATGCTGTTGCTGGGTGAGTTCTTGCCCGCAGCCCGCGTCGCTGAAATGGGATTGGTAAACCGCGTGGTACCCTTGGCTGAACTGGAAGACGCAAGCTTTGAGATGGCGCGCATCATTGCGGATAAGTCATCTTCTGCCGTCAAAATCGGTAAGCGCGCCTTCTATGAACAACTCGAAATGCCACTGGAGGAAGCCTACGCCTTTGCAGGTCGCACGATGGCCGAAAACATGATGGCGCAAGATGCTAAGGCAGGCATCGGGGCGTTCACCCGTAAAGAGCGGATGCCGGATTGGACCGGTGAATGATCTACGAGGGTCCGGAGCTTGCACGTAACGCAGCCAACCACACGGCTCTGTCACCCGTTTCGATCCTCAAACGCGTAGAGCGGGTGCATCCGGAACTTCCCGCGCAAATCCACGGACGCATTCGACGCAATTGGGGCGAGGTGGCTGCGCGTTGCCGGCGGCTTGCGTCGGCGTTGGACAAACGCGGCATCGGCAAAGGGGACACGGTCGCTTTGATCGCGCCGAACATCCCCGAAGCCCTTGAGTGCACGCTGGCAGTCCCGATGATTGGCGCGGTTCTGAACGCGAACAACACCCGGCTTGATCCAGGGACAATCGCCTATATCCTTGAGCACGGCGAAGCCAAGGTTTTACTGGTCGATACCGAATTTTCAGCAGTGGCGGCTACGGCCGTCGCGCAGTCGGCAGTCAATGTGTTGATCGTAGATATTGAGGACAGCGAAGGGCCAGGCGGCGAAAAGATTGGCGCGCTCACATATGATGAGCTGCTGGCCGAGGGCGATCCTGAATTTCCCTATTCCCTGCCAGATGACGAATGGAACGCACTTGCCCTAAACTATACCTCCGGCACCACCGGGCGGCCCAAGGGCGTCGTGTATTCGCATCGCGGTGCGTGGACCAACGCGGTCAACAACGTGGTCACCTGGGAAATGCCGCATCATCCCGTTTATCTTTGGACGCTACCGCTATTTCACTGCAATGGTTGGTGCTTTCCTTGGACGATCACCATGCTGGCAGGAACCCATGTGTTCTTGCGCGCCCCAAGGGCCGATGCGATCTATGACGCGTTCGCCGACCACGGCGTCACCCATCTTTGTGGCGCCCCAATCATCATGTCGATGATCTCTGGCGCCGCCGAAAAGCGGGATTTCCCGCAAAAGATCAAAATGATGACCGCCGCGGCCCCACCTCCCGCCAGCGTGATCGAAGCGATGGAGGCGATGGGCATTTCAATCACCCATGTCTACGGCCTGACCGAAGTTTACGGGCCTGCCGTCGTCTGCGCAGAAAAACCGGGCTGGGCAGAGTTGCCGCCTGACGAACAGGCTGAGCTTAAGGCGCGTCAGGGCGTGGCCTATGAATTGGAAGAAGACGTCCTGGTCTTGGACCCCGACACGGGGACCCCCATTCCTTGGGACGGCGAGACACTGGGCGAGATCGTGTTTCGTGGCAACATTGTCATGAAAGGCTATCTAAAGGCCCCCGAGGAAACCGCCAAGGCGTTCAAG
>JBLHNX010000275.1:0-3912 GCA_047622125.1 Paracoccaceae bacterium
GTGCGGTCATGGTAACCCCTTTTCAGGCAGCGCGTGTGCGGTGCCGTTTCAACTTGTCGCCCCAGTCCTGCGCGAACCGCAAAACCTCGTCCTTAGTCGTGTCCGGCCCCAGCGAGATGCGCACAGCGCTCGCGGCCAGATCGTCGCCGTAACCCATCGCACGCAGCACGCGGCTGGCTTTCACCTTGCCGCTGGAACAGGCCGAGCCGGCGCTGATCGCGTATCCGGCTAGGTCCATCGCCATGACCTGCGTTTCGCCTTTCCAGCCCGGCGTGATGAAACACGCGGTATTGGGCAGACGTTTTGCGCCATTCCCGACAAAAATAGTATCCTTTGACGCAACAGCAAGTGCCTCTTCTAGAATATTTCTAAGTTTGGCAACCCGATCCCATACGCCATCCGTCAATTCTTGCGCTGCGGCCTCGGCGGCGGCCCCAAATCCGGCGATGCCAGCGACATTTTCGGTGCCCGATCGGCGGCCCATTTCCTGCCCGCCGCCTTTGATCTGCGCGGCGAGTTCAGTGCCTTGGGCAAAGACCAGTGCGCCGACACCTTTTGGCCCACCAAGTTTATGGGCCGATAGGAATATCATCCCCGCGCCCGACCAGCTGTAAGCGAACGGGATGCGGCCAATCGCCTGCGTGACGTCACTGACGGCGATGCCCTGCGGCAAGGTTTGGATCACGCCGGTTTCGGAATTGGCCAATTGCAGGGTCGATGCGGCGGGATCGGTGATCGCCACTTGGCCTTGGGCGTCCACAGGCAGAGACGGATCAATCCAGCCCAGCACTGCGTCATGTTCTATCTCACTGCCCAGCAACCCACGCCCCGCCAAGGCCAATGCCGCCGCTTCGGTCGCGCAGGATGTGAACACCACATCAGCGCCGGACGCGCCAACTGCCGCCGCCACCTGCGCGCGCGCGCGTTCAATGATGTTTTTGGCGGCGCGCCCTTCGGCATGCACCGAGGACGGGTTACCGATGCAATCCATCGCCGCAATCATCGCGGCGCGGGCCTGTGGGCGCAGCGGCGTTGTGGCGTTGTGGTCAAGATAGATACGCGGTTTCACTCGTCCACGACCTCGAACAGATTAGGCACAGCAGGGCATGGGGCCAGATCATTTTGCACCACATCCGACAGGCGGGTCTGGTGCAGGAACACATAGACATTCGCGCTTAACCCCTCCCAGAGCCGATTGGTGAGCGATTGCGCGCGACTGCCCGATGCACCACCCGATGCGCCAGCCCCCTTGTGCATGGCGCTGACTGTTTCATCGACGGCGGCCAGAATATCGACGACGCGGATTTCCACGGGAGGTTTCGCCAGTCGATAGCCACCCCCCGGCCCGCGCACGCTTTCGACCAGCCCTGCGCGGCGCAATTTTACAAATAACTGCTCTAAATACGGCAGCGACACGTCTTGGCGCGTCGAAATTTCGCCCAAACTCACAAGCGCCCCATCCGGCTGCAAAGCCAGATCGGCCAGCGCAACCATCGCATAACGCCCCTTAGTGCTGAGTTTCATGGCTTTTTACCCCTGAACGCGACGTGTTTACGCCGCAATTGCATTGACGCGCGGCAGGCGCGCCATTAACTCGGTTGAACTGGAGTGCGCCCGTTTTGGGCACCAGTTCGTATTTAGAACCTTTCTAAGGTGCCTGATAGTTTTCGTCAAGAATACAGCGTGATCATCACGCAGGCCCGTAACACCAATGCAGGGATGCCTATGCCCGAAGTGATTTTTCCCGGCCCCGAAGGCCGGCTTGAAGGCCGTTACCACCCGCAAAAAGAACGTGATGCCCCCATTGCCATCGTTTTGCATCCACATCCGCAGTTTGGCGGGACGATGAACAACCGTGTGGTCTATAATCTGCATTACGCGTTTTATAACATGGGGTTCACCGTATTGCGGTTCAACTTCCGCGGTGTTGGCAGATCGCAAGGCGAATACGATCAGGGCATTGGCGAATTGTCAGATGCGGCGTCGGCGCTGGATTATCTTCAATCCATGAACAACAACTCCAAGCATTGCTGGGTTGCCGGATTCAGCTTTGGTGCTTGGATCGGGATGCAGCTTTTGATGCGCCGACCCGAAATCACCGGATTTATCAGCGTTAGCCCGCCTGCAAACATGTATGACTTTAGCTTCCTTGCGCCCTGCCCCGCGTCGGGTCTGGTGATCAACGGATCGGCTGATCGTGTGGCACCGCCACAAGACACAGTGACCCTTGTGAACAAACTGCACGAGCAAAAAGGCATCACCGTCACTCATGACGAGGTTCCTGGCGCAGGTCACTTCTTTGAAGAGCCGCACATGGACACGATGATCGACACCGTGTCGGGCTATGTTAAGCGTCGCCTGACCGAGAACACGCGCTAGGGCATCGCATGGGACAAGTCGAAGATACTGCCGACGATATTGCGCAACTTGCCTTGGAAGACGAGGCACGTTCCGGCGAGTCCAAAATCGTCGATGATATCGCCGAGATCCTGGGTACATCATCCCAGACCCTGCAAGAAGCCTATTTGACTGCGATCCGCGTGCGCCGTGCTGAAACGCGCGCACGCGAGTTGCTCGCCAAACGGGCGGCTGCCGCGAAATCAGCCGCTGCAGCGACTCCCAAACCCGAATGACGCCCAGCCAACAAGCTGACCTGTTTGTGGTGCCATTGCTAGATGGGAGCCACGGATTGGGGCAGGTCATCGTCGCGCCGCAAGATCGCAGCAGCAAATCCTATTGGCCCGCCGGTGCCGCGTTTTGTTTGCTGACATTGCGACGTGCGACTGCGGATATGAGCGCCCCACCGATTGGCAAAAGCGAAATCGTCAGCTTTGCATGGATCGATGCAGCTATCGTCGGCACTGACCTCTGGCCGATCATCGGGTTCGAACAACTGCCCCGCACCCACGCCTTGGCAGACCCTGACAGCATCGCACTGTTGGGTGACATCACCCCGACCGATGCCCCGATCATCGAAGCGTTTCTGAACGCCTGCCACGGCTTGTTCCCTTGGGATGGCTTTCCTGACTCTGCGCTTTTCGACCAAATGCTGGCGTCCGGGGTGAAACGTCCAACATCTGCGACATTTTCCAAAGGTACGCCAAAATGACAGCCCGAATTGATCAGCAGCTCGCCTTTCTGGTCGAGGCGGACAAGCTGAAATCCGTCCTGCGCGCCACGACCCTGTGCGATGGATCGCGGCGCGAAAATTCAGGCGAACATAGCTGGCACATCGCGCTTTATGCACTGGTGATGGCCGAACACAGCGAGTCGCCGGTGAACGTGGATCGTGTGATCAAGATGCTTTTGATCCACGACCTTGTGGAAATCGACGCAGGCGATACCCCGATCCATGGCGATCATGATCCGGCAGAAATGGCCGCCGTGGAACAGGCGGCGGCTGATCGCTTGTTCGGGATTCTGCCCGCCGATCAGACCCGCGAATTTCGCGCCCTTTGGGAAGAATTCGAGGCAGCCGAAACCGACGATGCCGTCTTCGCCAAATCCATTGACCGCGTACAGCCGGTGATTTCAAACCTTGAAAGCGGTGGTGGCACATGGCCGCAATACAACGTGACGCGCGACCAGTTGCAAACCCGCGTCGGCGTCAAGGTAAAGCGTGGCGCACCCGCGATCTGGACGGCACTGCGAATCCGTATAGATGCTTGGTTTGCGGAAAACCGCTAGCCCAGGACAAAATCGTATACCATTGCATACAGCCCTTCCCCCCAGCGCCGGAATGCGCTATGCCGCCCCTAAATGCACCCCAGCCTAAGGACGCCTCCTATGACCAAGATTAAGGTAGATAACCCCATCGTCGAACTTGACGGCGATGAAATGACCCGCATCATCTGGGACTTCATCAAGAAGAAACTGATCCTGCCATACCTTGATATCGACCTGAAGTATTAC
>JBLHNX010000276.1:0-3904 GCA_047622125.1 Paracoccaceae bacterium
GAGGAATTGAATGGCTTTTATACGACTGATCGTTTTCGGTTTTCTGGCGATGAGCGTGGTGTATCTTTGCATCTCGATCTATTCCCGCTCCATCCGGCGCGAGAGACTTGAAGACCGCTGGGCCGAGGACCATCCCGAGGATGTAGAATCCGACGAACGGCGCACCTATATCAAAGACGGCATGGTCAAATACGAAAGCGGGTTTCGCAAGAAGTTGATCGTGCTGGTTTATGTGATACCCACCATTGTTGTCGGCACGATCCTTTATTTCGTCAACTGAAAGGCGCCATGTCATGCGCAATATCCGTAGAATACTTCGCGTCACGCTCTTTGTGCTGTTTGGCCTGCTGTTGCACTATGCGCTTCCGCAGAAGGATGTGGCGCGTATCACCGGCACAGACACGATCCGGCAGGATTTCAGTAGCTTCAACAGGTGGTTCTTTGCGCAGGCGGACAGCGGAAATGTCGAAGCTGAAAATCGTGATGTCCTCTTTATTACGGTCGTGCGCCAACAGACCTATCTGTTCGGGCTGATCCGTGGCGGCGACGATGTAATGGTCTATCGCAACGAAGATACCGGCTGGATATGGCCGCCCTATTTCAAATTTGACACCCGCGATTTGCAGGGTGAAGCGCAAGATTTGGTTTCAACAGCCGAGGCTCCTAAATGGGTGACGATCACGCATTATGGCTGGCGCAACCGTTTCTTTACGATCTTCCCCAACGCCATTGCAGTCAAACAGATCGACGGGCCAGATTACCGTCCGTTCCCGTGGTTCAACCTGTTTTTCTTCGTCTTCCTGATCATCGGTGGCATGTTCATCCGCGCCATGTGGATGCAGTTCCGCGAACGCACGCTTGATCCGATTGCCGATAGGGCTGGCGATAAGCTGGATCACGTTAACGCGGATATCGCCGAACGGCGGGGCCGTATTCGCCGTTGGCTTGATAGCTGGAAAAGCAAGTAGGGCTTAACCTTCGCCGTAAGGAATCCAGATCGTTTTGACCTCGGTGGCCGCGTTCAGGAACGCGCGGCCCTCGCCTGCCGTGCGATCCATCCAGTCGCGCGCATGGCCGTTGTTGACCCATGTGCGTTTGAGGTTGAGGGCAGCGGCGCGCTCGATTTCGGCTGACAGGTCGGTGCTGGAAAACGACCAAACCGCGTCTATATCCATATGGCTGGCAAGCGTCGGGGCCAATTGGGCGTGTGATCCCGTCAGGATGTTCACCACCCCACCGGGCACATCGGATGTTTCCAAGACCTGATAGAAGTCAGTCGCCGCCAGCGGGAAAGGCTCGCTTGCCACCAGCACCGTGCGGTTGCCCATGGCGATGGCGGGGGCCATGGCGCTGATCAGGCCCAGCAGCGGGTGCTCGTCGTCACACAACGCCGCAATCGTGCCCACCGGTTCGTTCATCGCCAGCGCCACGCCACGGATCGGCACGCCCTTGGCAGCACCGTCGAGTTTGTCAGCCCATGCGGCATAGGTGAATAGGCGACGGATCGACGCCTCAACCTCTTTGGTGCCGCTACGCCCGCCTGTTAGGTGGTTGATCCGGTCCGCAAATTCATCCGCCCGTGCCGACAGGTTTTCGGCGATATAATACAGGATTTGCGCGCGCAGGTGGCCAGTGGTCTTGCCCCAGCCCTTAGCGCCATTCGCGGCCTCGACCGCGTTGCGCACGTCCTTGCGGTTGGCGATGGATGAATGCCCCAACAGCTTGCCAGAGCGATCAAACACAGGGTTGGAATAGCCACCATCAGGACGGCTTTGCTTGCCGCCGATATAGAGCTTGGCCGTACGATCCAGCGGATCAGCAGGGTGACCATCTTCGGTTGTGAACGCCATGACAGGTTTCAGTGCCTTCGCATTGCCCTTGGGGCGTGTGTAGGCCTGCAAACCTTCCCAGCCACCCTCGCGTCCGAACCCGCTTTCGCGCACTCCACCAAATCCGGCGGCGGCGTCGAACATATTTGTGCCGTTGATCCAGACCACACCAGCCACCAGTTTCGGCGCGATATCCAGCGCAAGGTTGATGTTCTCGCTCCAGACAGTCGCGGCCAAACCATAACGGGTGTTGTTGGCGACTTCGACGGCTTCGGATGGCGTGCGGAATGTGGTGCTAACCAACACAGGGCCAAAGATTTCTTCTTGCATCAAGGTGTCCGCAGGGGTCAGCCCCGTGATCAGCGTCGGCGGATAAAAGCACCCTTCAGCGGGCATATCGCAAGTGGCGTGATAGGTCGTGCCAGCATTGTTGCCACCAACCTTGGCCTTGATCTGGTCCAGTTGCACGGGGTCGACAATCGCACCAACGTCGATGCATTTGTCCAACCCGTTACCAACCCGCAGCTTGTCCATGCGGGCGCGCAGTTTGGCATAAAAACGATCTGCAACGCCTTCCTGCACCAACAAGCGCGAGCCTGCGCAGCAAACCTGCCCTTGGTTAAACCAGATCGCATCGACCAGCCCTTCGACAGCTGAATCAAGGTCCGCATCGTCAAACACGATGTAGGGGGACTTCCCACCAAGTTCGAGCGTCAGACCCTTGCCAGTGCCAGCAGTTGCCTCGCGGATACGGCGACCCACGGCGGTCGATCCGGTAAAGGCGATTTTGTCGACGTCAGAATTGACGATCATTTCGCCAACAGCGCCGTCACCTGTGACGATGTTGACCACACCTTTGGGCAGGCCAGCTTGGCGACAGATATCAGCGAACAGAAGTGCGGTTAGTGATGTATATTCTGCGGGCTTGAGTACCACAGTATTGCCCATCGCCAGTGCCGGCGCGATTTTCCACGACAGCATCAGCAGCGGGAAATTCCACGGCACGATCTGACCGCAGACGCCCAATGCTTCGCGGTCGGGCAGTTCGGATGACATAAGCTGCGCCATGCCCGCGTGATAATAGAAATGCCGTTGGGCGAGGGGGATATCAATGTCACGGCTTTCGCGGATCGGTTTGCCGTTATCCAGCGTTTCCAACACCGCGAACAGACGCGCGTGTTTTTGCAACAGACGGGCAATTGCATAAAGCACCTTGGCGCGGCCATGCCCGCCAAGTTTGGCCCATTTCCCGTGGGCCTTGCGTGCCGCAGCCACAGCTGCATCCACATCGGCCTGCGTGCCTTGGGTGACGTTGGCTAGCACGTTGCCGGTGGCGGGATTGCGGGTTTCAAACGTCGCGCCCACGGGCGTGAATTTGCCATCAATGAAGTGGCCAAAGCTGTCGCCCATATCGACCAGCCACGCCAAAGCTTCGGCAGCCCCTTCGGGGGCGGGGCCGTACTCCATCGACTCAAATATTTCTTTGACGGTCATCAAAGCGTCCTTTCGGTGGGTGCGATCTCTGAGAGATCGTTTCGGAAAATGCGCATTTTCCTACTATCCAATCGCGTGACGCCACTGGGCTGAATAGGCCCCTGTGACGTGGTGTTCAAGCTGGCGTTCGATGTCGCCCAGCAAACTGGAGGCCCCGAACCGGAACAGGTCGGGCCGCAACCAGCGATCCCCCAATTCGTCCTTCATCATCGCCAGATAGGTGATTGCATCCTTAGCTTTGCTGATCCCGCCCGCAGGCTTGTAGCCGACACGGATGCCTGTGCGTTCGTGATATTCACGGATCGCGCGGATCATCGTCAGGGTCACAGGCAGGGTCGCATTGACGGGTTCCTTGCCCGTGGATGTCTTGATGAAATCAGCCCCAGCCATCATGCAAACGACGGACGCGCGCGCCACGTTGCGCAGCGTGCCAAGTTCGCCAGTCGCAAGGATGGCCTTCATATGGGCATCGCCACAAGCATCGCGCATCGCGCGTGTTTCATCGTAAAGCGCTTGCCAGTTTTGTGTCAGGACATGGCGGCGGGAAATGACGATGTCGATTTCGCCAGCACCCGCATCAA
>JBLHNX010000277.1:0-3902 GCA_047622125.1 Paracoccaceae bacterium
CGCGGCACGTTGAAAGACGCGATGAATGACGCTTTGCGCGATTGGGTGACCAATGTGCACGACACGTTCTATTGTATCGGCACGGTCGCGGGGCCGCACCCCTACCCGGCGATGGTGCGTGATTTTCAAGCGATCATCGGCAAAGAGGCCAAAGAACAGATGCAGGCCGCCGAGGGGCGCCTTCCCGATACTATCATTGCCGCGATCGGTGGCGGATCGAATGCGATGGGTCTATTTTTCCCGTTCCTTGACGATACGGATGTGAACATCATTGGCGTCGAAGCCGGCGGCAAGGGCGTGAACTCCAAGATGGAACACTGCGCATCCCTGACGGGTGGTCGCCCCGGTGTGCTGCACGGCAACCGCACGTATTTGTTGCAAGATGATGATGGCCAGATTCTTGAAGGGTTCAGTATTTCTGCGGGTCTCGATTATCCCGGAATTGGCCCCGAGCATGCTTGGCTGCACGAAATTGGCCGCGCCCAATATGTTAGCATCACCGATGTAGAAGCGCTTGAGGCGTTCCAGCTATCGTGTGAACTCGAGGGGATCATCCCCGCGCTGGAACCGTCCCATGCCCTTGCGCATGTGATGAAAATCGCGCCTGAATTGCCAAAGGATCACCTGATCATCATGAACATGTGTGGCCGTGGTGATAAGGATATCTTTACCGTCGCGCGTGCGCTTGGCTTTGAAATGGGTAGCTTTTAAGGCGCCGCGTAGCGTTCCAGGATTTGCAGCGAGACAATTTCCAATGCCCGCAAATGGGTCGCCGCAAGGTTGACGTGTGGCGCGCAGTCTTCGTCATGTGCCTGCAAGAACCGGCTCGCGCAAAGGCACCAGTGATCGCCAGCTTTTAGGCCCGCAAACCCGAATTCCGGGCGCGGTGTGCTTAGGTCGTTGCCAAGGTATTTCGAGAACGCAAGGAATTCAGCCGTCATCACCGCGCAGACGGTGTGGCTGCCCTGATCCTCAGCGCAGGTGTCGCAAGCGCCATTGCGGAAAAACCCTGTGACGGGATCGGTTGAACACGGGATCAGCGTGTCGCCGTATACATTGCGGGATGCATCCATTTTCATGTCAAAGACCCTCTGCGATTTGGCGGAATATTGCGATGTTTTGATCGCCGACGTCATCCTCGCGAAAGGCGCGGTCGGCGGCGTTGACGGCGATCACGACACCGCGCAGCCGATCAATATAGATATACTGGCCATAAAAACCCCGCCCCATAGCGACCCCCTCATCAGATCCTTGGGGGATCCACCATTGATAGCCATAACCGATCTCGCCCGCTGCGGTGGGCGCACTTGGCGTGAAACTGTCGGCGATCCAAGCTTCAGCAACGATGCGGTTGCCATTCCATTCGCCGCCCTGCGCGACCATCGCACCAAAACGGGCGTAGTCCCGGGTAGAGACATTCAGTCCGCCCAATACAAAGGCAACGCCATATCCGTCCGCCAAATAGTAGGGGCTACCTTCTAGCCCAAGTGGTTGTAGCACGCGTTCGTTCAAAAGGTCAGGCACTGAACGCCCTGACGCACCGCGCACGACCATGCCGACCACATGGGTGTCAATCGACACATATTCCCAAGTTTCGCCTGCATCTGCAAAGGTCTCGGTCAGGTCGGCGGTAAAACCGTCCATTGAACCGCCAAGCGCAAGGATTCGGCCCATCTGGTTGATGTCGCTCCAAAAATCGAGGTAGTCTTCGTCAAATACTACGCCAGATGACATGTTGAGAACATTGCGCAATGTCGCGCCGTCATAGGCTGATCCAGTCAACTGCGGCGCATATTTTGTGACGGGGTCGTCGACGCTCGCAATTGTGCCGTCCTCAAGCAAGGTGCCGACCAAAATAGACAAATAGCTTTTGGCGACTGACCAACTGATCCGCTGCGCGGTTTGCGCGCTGTCTGGGTCTTGCAGGTAATAGCTTTCGTGGCGCAGTTGCCCGTTCTGTAAAATGACCAGACCAGTAATGTTACGCGCCACGATCCAGTCTTGCAGGTTTGCCGGTAAATCATAGGTCGGGCCTGCCGGCAGGGGCGAAATAGGGCCATCACCACGCGGCATGGCAACGGTTTCAAACATACCGCCCATGGCCGAGAAATTACCGACGATCTTTTCCTCGGAAAACAGGCTGTTCACGGCCATAAGGCGCGTCAGCTTCTCACGGTGCCAAATGCCAAGGACAATCCCGACAACGACCAAAGTGGCGGCCAGCCGAAACAGCCATTTCAGAAGCGTTTTCATGTGTTTCCTTTCGTTCGCGATAGCTTGTCACGCGCATAGGTGCAGGGCAATCCCGACTCGGGGTTCAAGGCGACGTCGTTCAGGCAGGGGCCAGCCAGTTGACCCAGCGGCCATGATAATCGACCCGTGCCAGATGGATCGGCGCACCGTCACCGGGCCAAATGCGCAATGTCAGGGCGGCACCCGGTGCGTTGCCATCACCTTCCATACCCAACCATGCAAGCGGGGCATCATCAGTTGCGCGCGCACCTGCTGCCATGATCAGCTCGGTGCCGCGGGTTTGCACGGCGGGCGGAAAATACTGCCATGCAACCGTGTGATAGATCAGATGCAGGTGACCATTGCGCGGTGGGGTCAAGCGCGGTTCGAGCCAGTCAATCGCGTCGCCCATGTCGGGCATCTGCGCGGCTGCGATGGCGGCCGTCGTCAGCGTCAACCGTTCGGGTTGGTCGGGCCAAAGATAGGCGCGCAATCGCAGGCTGTCACTGCGCGGATCAAGCGGGTTCAGGTCGACGCCCGCGCGATCCACGACACGCGGTGCGGTGTTTGGGGGCAAGGGGCCGTTCCAATCGGGATGCAGCGTCAGGATCGGCTCGGGTGCGCCGAAATGCTGGCCCCGCACGACCATCCCATAGTGATCCCAGTTCAGGTTCAGCCCCGCGCTTGCGCCCAGTTCGGACGTGACAAACGGCAGATTGATCCGGTCCGCCAGCCAGTGCCCCGCCGCGATCAGCGCGACCGAACGGCGGACTTCGTTGGTTTGTGGCGCAGAGTTAAGGAAGGTATTGATGAAACTAGTTTCGGACTCAAACGCATGGTAAATTGCGCTCCACAGGTCATTGTCACCCTTATCATGTGGTGGATAGACATCGGCCAGCCCCGCGCGCCCCTCGAGGCAAAGCGCATGGAGCGCACCGCAAAGTCGCAGCGGTATGCTTTCACCACGCGGTGACATATCGCCCGGCCATTGAAACAGTCGGTCAGTTAGAGGTGTTCCTGTGGTCAGCCGGTCGGCCAGAAGACAGCACAGGCGTTCCATAAAAGGTGAGTCCAAAGCCGCGCAGTGCCCGGCCTGATCGCGCAGTGCGGCCCGCAAGTCGTCAGGGCTGCGGGTCACTGACGAAACTTGTCAGCAAGTTTTTGCAAAGCCGAACGCGTGTCGCCGCCCGCTGCAGGCTCGGGCATTGTGGCCACCACCGGTTTCGCCTTGGGCGCAGTCGTCGATGAACGTGCGGGCGTGACACGCAGCGCCACCGCATTCAGCGCACGCGACCCGTCCCCTTTGGCCAGCGAAGCAGCCCCGTCCGACAACCCGCGCAGAACATCATCAAGCCAGCCCTCATCGGCCTTTGCAAAATCGTGCAGCACATATCCTGGCACACGGTCTTTGTGACCAGGATGGCCAACGCCCATGCGCACGCGGTCGTAGTGCGGGCCGATATGTTGGTGAATCGATCGCAAGCCATTGTGGCCCGCATGGCCGCCGCCCGCTTTGAGGCGAACCTTGGCGGGGGCCAGATCGATCTCGTCGTGAAACACGGTGATGTCGGTGCTGTCGAGCTTGTAAAACCGCATTGCTTCGCCGACCGACTGGCCGGACAGGTTCATGAATGTTTCCGGCTTCAGCAGGATCACCTTTTCACCGCCAA
>JBLHNX010000278.1:0-3889 GCA_047622125.1 Paracoccaceae bacterium
TTCGACAGCGGCGAGGTATTCCAACGCCAACCCACCATGCGCCACGATCACGATCCCGATCACGCAGTTGCCCCTATGCCTTGTCCGCCGATGTTGCCACGCGGCGGCGCTCAATTTCCCGATGTCGCTTAGATACTTGCCATCCCGCCTGCGCAAGGGTCTTGGCAAATCTTTCTGCTACGGCAACCGAACGGTGTTGCCCGCCAGTGCAGCCAAATCCGATTGAAAGATGCGCTTTGCCTTCGGCCTTATAGGCGGGAATCAATAGGATTGCAAAGTCATCGACCTGTTTCATGAAGGCCGCGAAAAGTGGATCAGCCTCGACATAGTCCGCGACGGGACGATCGCGCCCATCTAACGCGCGCAAGGCCGGATCCCAATGAGGATTACGGAGAAACCGGCAATCCAGGACAATATCAAGCCCACGCGGCAGGCCCCGTTTGTATGAAAAAGACTGCACCGACACCGACAGAAGTTTGTTGTCGTCGGGCGCGAACCACGTCTCAATCTCGGCGCGCAGGTCATGGGGTGTTAGGGACGACGTATCTATCAGCACGTCGGCACGCGCACGGATCGCGATCAAAAGCTCTATTTCCTCGCGGATACCGGAAAGCGGGGTCGTATCACGGGCCAACGGATGGCGGCGACGGGTTTCGGAATAGCGCTGCACCAGCACATCTTCGGAGCAATCCAGAAACAAGAGCTGAAACGCTACAGTCTCATCGTCGCTCAAAGCACGGGCCATATCGAGGAAACCTTCGACGCTGAAATCCCGGTTGCGCACGTCCACGACAATCGCGAGCGGATGATCATGTGGTGGTCCGTCAATCAGACGGGGCAGCAGCGACATCGGCAAGTTGTCGATCACTTCGTGGCCCAGATCCTCGAGCACGCGCACGGCTGTTGAACGTCCGGCACCGGACGGACCAGTCACAACAACAACCCGTTTAAGCGGCGGGTCGATCCTGACGTCATGGCGTAGGTCTGTCATCTAACTGTGTCGCCCATATGTAAGATATTGCAGGATTGCCGGACCAAAATGGTCGTAAGGTATGGCGTTAAGCAAGGGAATCGCAACGCCGAGCAGGCAAACGCTACGTAATGGAGGGAGTCTTTCCGTCTCCACTGCGCTCAGATCAACGCAAAGTTGCACTGTGGTAGGTATGCTTGGGACCGCGTTTAGAATACCGACGCCACGCGCTTCAATAATACCATCAAGTGCTGCGGGAACCGAGGCGACCAAAGTACCGTTGTTGTGGCGCAGGATCGTGCGGTCATCCGCGACCAACCCCGCGCCCAGAACCATCAGTTTCAAAGCAAGGGCTGATTTTCCTGCACCAGACGGCCCGCAGATCAGAACACCACGCCCGTTTCTTGAGACACAAGTCGCGTGCACAACTAGCGTGCCATCAGGGCGAGGTTCAGGAATGAGGATCGGCATAGGGGTGGGTCAGACCGGCAGACCGACAACAAACCGCGCGCCAAGTGGTTCTGACGTGATGTCCATTTCGGTCGGGCGGATGTTCTCGGCCCAGATCACGCCGCCATGCGCCTCGACGATTTGTTTCGAGATCGCAAGGCCAAGGCCGGAATTGTTGCCAAACTGCGCTTCTGGACGCTCTGAATAGAAACGCTTGAATACCTTTGTCAGGGCTTCATCGGGGATGCCGGGCCCTGTATCTTCGACCACGATCAGGACGCGGTTTTCGCGCTTGCGCGCCCAAACACGGATCGCATCGCCATCTTCGCAAAACGACGTCGCGTTGGTGATCAGGTTCACAAACACCTGCGCCAAGCGCCCTTCTAGACCGTACACGATAATCGGGTCGGGCGGTAAATCGGCGATGAAATCAACGCCCTTTTCGCTAGCTTGATCGCCAAGAAACTCGGTTAGGTTATGTAGCGTCTTGATAAGATCGAACGGCTCTTCGTCTTCTTTGACCAGCTCGCTATCAAGCCGCGACGCGTTTGAAATATCACTGACCAGCCGGTCAAGGCGGCGCACATCATGCTCGATCACCTCAAGGAGGCGTTCGCGTTGGTCATCTCGCTTGGCCACACGCAGGGTGCCCACAGCGGACCTCAGGCTCGCCAGCGGGTTCTTGATTTCATGGGCCACATCAGCGGCGAATTGTTCGTTGCCTTCGATCCGTTCAAACAAGGCCGCAACCATGCCACGCAACGCCCCCGATAGCCGCCCGATTTCATCGGGCCGCGCGGTAAGATCAGGAATGCGAATGCGGTTGGGCGACATCTTGCGCGCATTGCGATCACGCCCCAATTCAGCGGCGGCCGCCAAATCGGACAGCGGATTGGCGATGGTCGAGGCCAGAACAAGGCTCAGGCCAATCGAAACAAGGCTTCCGATGACAAACATCTGCAAAAGCTGTTCTCGTTCGCGCCGTACCAACCCGTCGATTTCGCCCGCGGCACTCGTCAGGGCTACAACACCAATGGCGGTGTTACCCTGCATGATCGGGGTAGCAACCGCGAAAACTTTGCCGCCGGCGGCGTCAGTGTGGGTTTGCACTTTTGGTGCGCCGCCCAAAGCAGCCGCAACCAGTTCGCGAGCGTGGCTTTCTGTGTCAACGGCTTCGCGTTCAGTAAGTTCGGGAGAGAGAATGCCAGCGATCCCGTCCCAAACCGTATTCAGGAAATCTGTAATGACCGTGCCGCCGCCATCATAGGCCAAGCCATCTATGGGTTGGCTTTGCGCCGCGGTAAGCCCAGCAGCTTCGGCAACCAACGTCTCAGTGGGGTCAAAAATATAGACGTTAATACCGCCGCGCAGATCAAGCCCTTGCAGGGTCGCGACAGCATTCACGCCGTCCCCGGTAACCAGATTGACCGGCGCGCCAGTTGGCAATTGCGCCTCAAAGACGTCAGCGATCAGTTCGGCTTCTGTCACCAGTCCGGTTGCCCGCTGAAACGCCAGATTATCGCGGGACGGGTTAAGATAAAGGACGCCCGCAACCAAAATGATCAGGGCGAGCAGATTAAAGGTGATGATCTTGCGCGCAAGCGGTGAGCGGTTCAAACGCACCAGCCCGCGCCGCCGTCGGCGATCTGCCATTTCTTTGTCGGACGTCGCATCTGGCGATATCCAGTCTTCCCCAAGAACAACGGTGTGTTCGACGCCATCACTGCCCGCTGCCGCCGAACGGACCGAGTTCAAGTCATGTATGTCGATCTTGGGGGCTACTGTCATCGCCTACTCTTCGTTGTAGCGATACCCAATACCATAAAGGGTCTCGATTGCCGAGAATTCATCATCGGCAGTGCGCATCTTTTTGCGCAGGCGCTTGATGTGGCTGTCGATGGTGCGGTCGTCCACGTAGACTTGGTCGTCATATGCGACGTCCATTAGCTGGTCACGGGATTTCACGAAGCCGGGGCGCTGTGAGAGAGCCTGAAGCAACAAGAACTCGGTCACAGTAAGGGACACATCGTTGCCCTTCCATTTTACCGCGTGGCGCAACGGGTCCATCGTCAACTCACCGCGCACCATTACCTTGGTTTCTTCGGTTTCTTCGATCAATTCGCCCGAGATCGCGTCCTGACGGCGCAACAGCGCGCGGATGCGTTCAACAAGAAGTCGCTGCGAAAAGGGCTTTTTTACATAGTCATCGGCACCCATTCGCAGGCCAAGAACCTCGTCGATTTCATCGTCCTTGGAGGTCAGAAAAATCACCGGCATCGAGGATTTCAGGCGGAGACGTTGCAACAAGTCCATGCCATCCATACGCGGCATCTTGATGTCCAGAACAGCAATATCGGGCATCTGCTTGTTAAAGGCATCAAGTGCGGCCTGACCATCATTATAGGTCTGCACATCAAAACCTTCGGCCTCTAGTGTCATGGAAACAGACGTCAGGATATTCCTGTCGTC
>JBLHNX010000279.1:0-3882 GCA_047622125.1 Paracoccaceae bacterium
CCCCTTGCACCCCACCGCAAGCGCCGCCACATAGATCGCACCCACAAGAAAGGCCTCGCCGATGATGACTGCCCTGCGCTATGCCAACCTGTGCCTGCTGGTGTTGTTTCCCATCGCGTGGTTTGCGCCCTTGTTGCGCGCAGGTCTGCTTCCTCTGTTCGGTCTGTCAGAAATCAGCGTCATCTCGGGCCTGCAATCCTTGTGGGCAAGTGATGTCGCCTTGGCCTTGCTGGTCACCGTCTTCGCGCTGTTTGCGCCCTACCTGAAAACCATCGGCCTCGCTCTGGTCCACTTTGGCTTGCTGCACCGCAAAGTCCTGCCCGCCCTGACCTACATAGGCAAACTCGCGATGGCAGACGTCTTCTTGATCGCGCTTTATATCGTCGTCGTCAAAGGCGTCGGCTGGGCCAAAGTCGAAACCGCATGGGGCCTCTATCTGTTCACCGGCTGCATCCTTGCCAGCATCGCCATTTCAACCCTCACCATGCGGGCCTTGAAACGCTAACACCTCATCTTGCCAAAAATATCCCCGCCGGAGGCATCCGCTCTTGCCACAAGCGCGACCATGGGACAAAAGTAGAACATGGCAAAAGAACCAGCATTCACCTGCGCCAAATGCGCAGCCAGTTTCACCAAATGGTCGGGACGTTGCGAAAGCTGCGGCGCGTGGAATTCCATCGAGGAATCCAAACCGCTGTCGGCCGCTGGCCCGGCCAAGAAATCCTTGGGCGGCAAGCGCGGCAATGCGATCGTCCTGACGGATTTGGCCACCCAAGAGGCTGAACCACCGCGCACGATGTCGGGTGTCGATGAACTTGACCGTGTGCTGGGTGGCGGCCTTGTCCCTGCATCGGCGTTGTTGGTCGGCGGTGATCCCGGTATCGGTAAATCCACGCTGTTGTTGCAGGCCGCTGCACGATTTGCGCGCAATGGCCTCAAAGTGATCTATATCTCGGGCGAAGAATCCGTCGCACAGGTGCAGATGCGTGCCCGCCGCCTTGGCCTGACCGAAAGCCCCGTGATGCTGGCCGCCGAAACCAACCTGCGCGATATCCTCACAACGTTGGAAGCCGAAAAGCCGGATTTGGCGATCATCGATTCCATTCAAACCATGTGGGCCGATAACGTCGAAAGCGCGCCGGGCTCCGTGAGCCAAGTGCGCGCCTCGGCGCACGAACTGACCACATTCGCCAAACGTAAAGGCATCGCCGTGGTCATGGTCGGCCATGTGACCAAAGATGGCACCATCGCAGGCCCGCGCGTCGTCGAACATATGGTCGACACCGTGCTTTATTTCGAGGGCGAGCGCGGCCACCAGTTCCGTATTCTGCGTTCTGTTAAGAACCGCTTCGGTCCCGCCGACGAAATCGGTGTGTTTGAAATGACCGGCAAAGGGCTGGCCGAGGTCAAGAACCCATCGGCGTTATTTCTATCCGAACGCGGCAAACCCACACCCGGTTCGGTGGTATTTGCAGGTATCGAAGGCTCACGTCCCGTGCTGTGCGAATTTCAGGCCCTCGTCGCGCCCTCCCCGCACAGCCAACCGCGCCGCACGGTTGTCGGCTGGGATGGCGGGCGTTTGGCGATGATTCTGGCGGTGCTCGAAGCGCGTTGCGGCGTGCCTTTCACCGGCCTTGATGTCTATCTGAACGTCGCGGGGGGCTTGCGCGTCACTGAACCTGCCGCCGATCTGGCTGTGGCCGCCGCTCTTATTTCTGCGCGGGAAGACGCTGCTTTACCCGCTGACTGTGTTGTTTTTGGCGAAATTAGCCTCTCGGGGGCGCTTCGTCCGGTGTCCCAGACCGAAAATAGATTGAAAGAGGCGCAAAAACTTGGTTTTACGCAGGCCATCACTCCGTCGCAAAAGAAGCGCGTCGGGGACGGCGGCCTGACCCTTCGCTCAATGGAGGATCTTCCCGCATTTGTGGAACAGATATTTGGCGCGCAATAACGCCGCACGGGGGAAAACGACGACATGGATAGCTTTACCATCATCGACGGCGTAGTTGCCGTTATCATCGTCCTATCAGCGCTTCTGGCCTATTCGCGCGGTTTCGTGCGCGAAGCCATGGCGATTGCCGGCTGGATCGGGGCGACGGTGCTTGCGTTTATCTTTGCCGATCAGGTGCAGCCGCTTATCCGCCAAATCCCCGTCGTAGGGGAATTCATCGGTGACAGCTGCGAGTTGAGCATCATCGCTGCATTCGCCGCCGTGTTCGCCGTGGCGCTAGTGATCTTTTCGATCTTTACGCCACTGTTTTCCAGCCTTGTGCAACGCTCGGCGCTAGGTGGATTGGACCAAGGTGTCGGATTTCTGTTCGGCGTGTTGCGTGGCGTCCTCTTGGTGGCAGTCGCCTTTTTCGTCTACGAGACGATTCTGTCCGCTCAAGATGTTGCCATGGTCGAAGACAGCCGCGCCAAGGCCGTGTTTGGCCACCTGACCGGCCAGATCGGTGATCGTGACCCCGAAGCAGCGCTTGGCTGGATCACCACCCAATACGAACAATTGGTCGGCAACTGCGGCGCAGCACAGTAATCGCAAGGGTGCGGTGATCCACGGGTGACACCGCCCCGCCAACCGACTATCAGGGGGCCACGTCAAACCCCTCGGATTCGGAGCTGCCTTCCCGTGTCATGTGACCAAAACTCGCTGCAGATGCCCCCCGCCCATCCTTTTGATGATGATAAACTGAAAGAGGAATGCGGCGTGTTCGGCGTTGTTGGCCTTGCGGACGCGGCCAATTTCGTCGCCCTTGGCCTGCATGCGCTGCAACATCGCGGACAAGAGGCAGGCGGCATCGTCGCCCATGACCCGGAAGTTGGTTTTTCCGAAGCGCGGCGTTTCGGCTATGTCCGCGACAACTTTACCAGCCAAAAGCTGATGGAAACCCTGCCAGGTGCAATCGCTATCGGGCATGTGCGCTATTCCACCGCCGGATCAAAAGGGCCGACCGCGATTCGCGATGTGCAGCCGTTCTTTGGTGAATTTTCGATGGGCGGCGCCGCTGTTGCCCATAACGGCAATATCACCAACGCCATTGCCTTGCGCAAAGAGCTTATCGAACGTGGTTCGATCTTTCAGTCCAGCAGCGACAGCGAATGCATCATTCACCTGATGGCCCGCTCGATGGGGCGTAATATCCCCGACCGCATGGAAGAAGCACTGCGCAAAGTCGAAGGCGCGTTTTCCATCGTTGCCATGACCAGCACCAAGCTGATCGGCTGCCGTGATCCGCTGGGTGTGCGCCCTCTGGTTCTGGGCAAAATCGGTGATGGCTTTGCGCTAAGTTCCGAAACCTGCGCTTTGGACATCATCGGCGCAGAGTTTGTCCGCGAGATCAAACCCGGCGAGATGGTCGTGATCACCGCCAAGGGCGTCGAAAGCCACTTTCCGTTCCGCCCTGCCAAGCCGCGGTTTTGCATCTTTGAACACGTCTATTTCAGCCGCCCCGACTCGATTTTGGGTGGCCGCAGCGTTTATGAAACCCGCGAGGCAATCGGCCGTGAACTGGCCAAAGAAGCCCCCGTTGACGCCGATCTGGTTTGCCCGGTGCCCGATAGTGGCACACCTGCGGCAATCGGCTATTCGCTGCAAAGCGGCATTCCCTACGCAATGGGCATCATCCGCAACCAATATGTAGGCCGGACGTTCATCGAACCGACCGAGCAGATCCGCAACATGGGTGTGCGCCTGAAGCTCAACGTTAACCGCGCGCTCATCAAGGGCAAGCGGGTGATCTTGGTTGATGACAGCGTTGTGCGTGGCACGACCAGCCGTAAGATCAAGGAAATGATCCTTGATGCGGGTGCCGCCGAAGTGCATTTTCGTATTGCCTCCCCGCCCACCGCATGGCCGTGCTTTTATGGCGTGGACACCCCACA
>JBLHNX010000280.1:0-3867 GCA_047622125.1 Paracoccaceae bacterium
ACTATCTTGATTGGCTGCTGTCGATCCCGTGGGGCGTGAAATCGCGCACCAAAAAGAACCTTGCGAACGCGCAGGCGGTTCTGGATGCGGATCATTATGGTCTGGAAAAGGTCAAGGAACGCATCGTTGAATATCTGGCCGTGCAACAGCGCAGCGCCAAGCTGAAGGGGCCGATCATGTGCCTTGTCGGCCCTCCCGGTGTGGGTAAAACCAGCCTCGGCAAATCTGTCGCCAAGGCCACGGGGCGCGAATTCATTCGCATTTCGTTGGGCGGTGTGCGTGACGAGTCCGAAATTCGTGGGCACCGTCGCACATACATCGGCTCTATGCCCGGTAAGATCATTCAGGCGCTGAAGAAGGCGAAAACCACCAACCCGCTGATCTTGCTCGATGAA
Source organism: Paracoccaceae bacterium (assembly GCA_047622125.1). Classification (GTDB taxonomy): domain Bacteria; phylum Pseudomonadota; class Alphaproteobacteria; order Rhodobacterales; family Rhodobacteraceae; genus SW4. The sequence goes on from JBLHNX010000280.1 coordinate 396, forward strand.
ATCGACAAGATGGGGCAGGATTTCCGTGGTGATCCCGCGTCTGCCATGCTTGAGGTGCTGGACCCTGAACAGAACAGCACGTTTGCCGATCATTACCTTGAGGTCGAATATGACCTGTCCAACGTAATGTTCCTGACCACGGCGAACTCTTACAACATGCCCGGACCGTTGCTGGACCGGATGGAGATCATTGCGCTGGCGGGTTACACCGACGACGAAAAGGTCGAGATTGCGAAACAGCACCTTTTGTCCAAGCAGATGAAGAACCACGGGCTAAAGCCAAAGGAATTCGAACTGACCGACGATGCGCTGCGTGAAATGGTGCGCGTTTATACCCGCGAGGCGGGTGTGCGGAATCTGGAACGTGAAATCGCCAAAGTTGCGCGCAAGGCCGTCACCAAGATCGTCAAGAAAGAAGCGGATCACATCGTGGTCAACGCCGACAATCTGGACGACTACCTTGGCGTCAAGAAATACCGCTATGGTCTGGCCGAATTGGAAGATCAGATCGGTGTTGTGACGGGGCTTGCCTACACATCGGTTGGCGGTGAATTGCTGTCAATCGAAGCCCTGCGCCTGCCGGGCAAAGGCCGGATGAAAACCACTGGCAAGCTGGGCGATGTGATGAAGGAATCCATTGAAGCGGCGAGCAGCTATGTGCGCTCTATCAGCCCGCAAATCGGGGTGAAGCCACCAAAGTTCGACAAGATCGATATCCACGTCCATGTGCCCGACGGTGCAACGCCCAAAGACGGGCCAAGCGCGGGTCTGGCGATGGTCACATCTATTGTGTCAGTGCTGACGCAGATACCCGTACGCCGCGATATTGCCATGACTGGCGAAGTATCCTTGCGCGGCAATGCGATGCCGATTGGCGGCTTGAAGGAAAAGCTGCTGGCGGCACTGCGTGGCGGTATCAAGACGGTTCTGATCCCGCAAGAAAACGAAAAGGATCTGGTCGATATCCCCGACAACGTGAAGGACGGGATGACAATTATTCCCGTGACGCATGTGTCAGAGGTGCTGAAGCACGCACTTGTGCGCCAACCCGAGCCGATTGAATGGGATCAAGAGGCCGAGGAAGAAGCCGCCGCCGCTGCCGCGCTGAGACCAAGCGGTGACGGTGCAGGGGCCGTGGCACACTGACACGACCCATCTTGGAAACAAAAGAGGGCGCCCGCGAAATCGGGCGCCCTATTTTTTGGACAGACAGGTGAGAATCTGGGCTTATCCGACCACGCGAAGGCGCAGGCCAAGCAAACCGTAATCCACCATCATAATTCCCTCAGGCAAAGTGATGACCGCTTCGGGTGTGTGTTGCAGCACGTCTTGGGCCATCACGCCTTCAAAGACGATCTCGCTACCGATGTAGCGGTATTGATAAAGGGTCAGCCCATTCGCGGCCACGCCGACAGGCACGATGTCAGTCTTGGCGCGCATGTCACTTATGGCAACCACCCCACCCCCGCCAGTTTGATTTGCGGCGGCTGCAATAAACGCGATTAAGATCAGCGGAATAATGTAGTCGCCAATACCGCTCGTCGCTTCGGCTTCTTCAATGATGATGGATTGATCCATGCTCGGCTGGCTCGCATCTTGCGCAAGCACGCTGCTGGATATAATTGCGATGCTGGCGCTGGCAGCGATTAACTTGGTGAACATGGTTTCCCCTCTTCATGTTTTCATAAGGCGATTATTCGGGTTGGGCCTCTCGCTGTCAACGCATGTCGCCAACAGGAGATACCGCTCCAGCGCCAACGATGCCCCCGATAGACACCACGAAAGCACTTTTGAAAGCGATGTCAGGGTCGTTGCCATGATTTGGTAAGCCAAGGCAATTGCACGAATTACCTGTCATAAGATGGTGCATCTCGCGCCTGCAAAAGATTGCCTTTTGCTGTCCTGCCTTTCACGGGATTGTTGTTTCATCTGCGACGAAGGTGGCCATCAAGGGCCTCTATCCTTGACCTGTGGGGGACGTGCAGACCAGCCAAGTACGCATGCAGGCCTCGGTCACAATTTTGTAGTCTTGGGAGCGTTACGTTATTGTAGATCGTCGGCATCGGATGGGGATGGGCTGTATCCAGCCCCGTAGAAACAGGCTATTGTTTCTCAAATTGAAACACTTGGAGGTTCACATGACGACCCGCACGACAAAAACTGCCACAAAGAGCACCACAGCGAAAAAATCCGCGGCTGCTGCAAAGACCAAGACGACCACCGCCGCACCCAAAGCTGCAGTTGTGTCATCTGCACCGGCACCGGCTCCAGTACCGGCCCCGACACCGACAGTTGTGTCTGCCGCCGCCCCAGTTGTCGCTGGACCAACCGTGCGCAAAAAGGAATTGATCGATCGCGTCGTTCTGGCGTCGGGCATGAAAAAGAAAGACGTAAAACCGGTTGTCGAGGCAACTTTGGCGGTTCTTGGCCAAAGCCTTTCCAACGGTGAGGAGCTGATCGCGCATCCGTTTGGTAAGCTAAAAGTGAACCGCGAAAAAGTATTGCCCAACGGCAAGATGATGATCGTCAAGGTTCGTCAAAACGCGCAGACAGTTGCGGCACACGTGACCCTTGCAGGGGGTGGCGAGGAAGGCTAGAACGCCCGCCATCGGGTGATTAGCTCAGTGGTAGAGCGCTTCGTTCACATCGAAGATGTCAGGAGTTCAAATCTCTTATCACCCACCATTTTTTCAAAGGCGCGCCTGAAAACGGTGCGCTTTTCAATTTGAAAGATCAGTGATGACGACAGCCGAACTGCCCGAAATCTATGTCATTCGACATGGGCAAACCGAATGGAATTTGGCTGGGCGCTGGCAGGGTGATCTGGATTCCCCACTTACGGATCAAGGCGTTGCGCAGGCAAAGGTCATGGGCGCGATGCTGGAGAAGATGGGAATCAGCACGGCCACCCATCAGTTCTATACAAGCCCAATGGGGCGCGCGCGGCGCACGGCTGCATTGGTGATGCGCGAGCAAGCGCAAGCTATTGAAGACGCGCGCCTGCGCGAGATATCTGTGGGCAGATGGACCGGAATAACCCGCGATGAAATCCGCGCCCGAACCGGCTTGGATGAGGACGCACATTTCCTCGACTACTACGCGGCAGCGCCCGGTGGCGAGCCGTTCGCGGGACTGCAGGCCCGCTGCGAGGATTTTCTTGCCGGGTTGACGGGGCCAAGCGTGATCGTAACCCACGGCGTTACGTCGCGGTTTCTGCGGACATTGGCGATGGGCTGGGGGCTTGATCGGGTGACGCAATTGCCCGGCGGGCAGGGGGTCATCCATCATGTGATAAACCGCCAACACGCGGAAATCACACCCGAACAGGATTGATTTCCAGCAATTGTGAATAGGGGGCTTGCGTCAATCCACAGGGGCGGCTAGATGATGCCGCGCGGGTCGTTAGCTCAGTTGGTAGAGCGCTTCGTTTACACCGAAGATGTCGGGAGTTCGAGCCTCTCACGACCCACCA
>JBLHNX010000281.1:0-3830 GCA_047622125.1 Paracoccaceae bacterium
TGTTTCGGTGGCTGTGGCACTGGCCGACAAGATTGATTTGCTGACAGGATTCTGGGCGATTGATGAGAAACCTACAGGCAGCAAAGACCCGTTCGCGCTGCGCCGCGCTGCGTTGGGGGTTATTCGGCTGTTGTTGGAAAATGGAATTCGGTTGTCTCTTGGCGAGTCTCTCGCCCGGGGTCTTGGTAACCACGACTTTCAGGAGTTTAAGGCCGACGCTCGGTCGAATGGTGGCAGTGAAAGAGAAGAGCAGGAAATTGCGCGAGGCGAAGAGGCGCCTTGGCGCGATATGTCCCATGAACAACTCTCCGACCTCCTCGCCTTCTTCCACGACCGCCTCAAGGTGTTCCTCAAGGACGAGGGTATTCGCCATGATGTGATCGACGCGTGCCTTGCGATGCCTGCCAATGATGATCTGACATTGCTGGTGAACCGCGCGCGGGCGTTGCAAGCCTTCCTGAAAACCGACGACGGCGAGAACCTGTTGCAAGGCTTCAAGCGCGCTAACAACATTCTGACCCAAGCCGAGGATAAGGACGGTGTTGAGTATTCATACGGAGCGGATGTGAAGTTTGCCGAAGACGATGCTGAAAAGGCGTTGTTCGCCGCATTGGACAAGGCCGAAGAAACCATTGCCCCGGCGATGGCGGCCGAGGATTTCGCTACTGCCATGACAGCCATGGCTGTCTTGCGTGCGCCGATTGATGCGTTCTTTGATACGGTGCAAGTCAACGCTGAAAGTTCGATCGTGCGGCGCAACCGGTTGAACCTGCTAAGCCGGATTCGCACGATCTGTTTAGGCGTTGCTGATTTGACCGTGATTGATGGCTAGGTTTCACTTGTTATGGGGCGCGGCGGGCCTATGCTGCACCCACATAACAAAGGTGCCGCAGTGCAGAAAATCGTGACCCTCAAGGAAGTGACGCTGATCACACCGACCGCGTCGATGGATGCTTCGGTGCATGGCGGGCGCGCGAAATGTCTGCAGCGGTTGGTGCGTCTGGATATGCCCGTGCCCACGACTGTCGCGATTTCGTTTCAGACGGTGCACGGGATTGCCACAGGGCGGATGCCCGATATCAAGGGAATCCTGTCGCATTTTGGCGATGCACCACTGGTATCTGTGCGCCCCAGCAGCGAAGACCCAGATTGGGGCGGCCCGGGCGCGATCCTGAATATCGGGATGAACGATGCCCGCTACGAAGCCATGCGCGACACCATGGGCGACGCGGTGGCGGCTGCTGTCTATTTGCGGTTCATCCAATGCTATGCAGAACACGTGGCCCGTCTGGACCCCGAGGCGTTTCATCTGCCTGATACGCCCAATGCTGAAACCCTGCGCGAGTTTCTGGCAACGTATGAATCCGAAACCGACGAGGAATTTCCGCAAGACCCGCAGGAACAACTGGCCGAAGTGCTGCGTTCAATGGCGCGCGCTTGGGAAGGGACGACCGCGCGCTTGCTGCGTCAGGCCAAGGGGGCGCCTGCAAATGCCGGCCTTGGGCTTGTGGTGCAGGCAATGGCGTTGGGTGTTGGCGCGGGCGAATGCGGTGTCGGCGTGGCGCAATTTGTTGACGCGACAACGGGTGCGCCCGGCATTATCGGGCGTTATCAAAGTCAGGCGCAGGGGCGTGATGCCCTGTCGGATGTGAAACGCGCGGTCTATCTGACCAAGGATAAACGCGGCGCTTCGCTAGAAGAATTATGCCCTGAATCGTTTGCTGATCTGATCCGCTTTGGCGGGATGGTGCGCCAAAAGCTACGCGAAGAAATGCAGATCGAATTTACCGTCCAAGGCGGAAAGCTACATATTCTTGACGGGGTGCGGGTGCAGCGATCATCGCGCGCCACGGTGCGGGTCGCGGTTGATCTGGCCAATGATGGCGTGATCCCCAAAGACGAGGCGCTGATGCGGGTGCCCCCCTCGGCATTGTCGGAATTGCTGCACCGGCAGGTCGACCCAAGGGCCAAGCGTGACCTGATTGTGCGCGGGATTGCCGCGAGCCCTGGTGCGGCCACGGGCCGGATCGTGTTTTCATCAAACGAGGCACAGGCAAGTGCGGCACGCGGCGAGGCTTGCATTCTTGTGCGTCGCGAAACAACCCCCGAAGATATTCGCGGTATGCATGCGGCCAACGGCGTTCTGACGATGCGTGGCGGTGTGACCAGCCACGCCGCCGTTATTGGCCGCGGTCTGGGCCTGCCCTGCGTTGTCGGCGCGTCCGACCTTGAGATCAACGCCAAGAAACATGCCATCATTGCGCCCGACGGGCGACAGTTCGCCGAGGGCGACGTGATCACAGTGGACGGGACGCAGGGCCAAATTCTGGCCGGCGAACCCGCAATGCTTGAGGCGGCGCTGGATGAGTCGTTTCGCTCCCTCCTAAGCTGGGCCGAGGAATTTTGTGATATTGGCATCCGCGCCAATGCGGACACCCCCGCCGATGCCCAGACCGCGCGCAACTTTGACGCCCAAGGGATCGGGCTGTGCCGCACGGAGCATATGTTCTTTGACGGTGATCGCCTTGGCGTCATGCGCGAGATGATCTTTGCCGATGACGCGGATGATCGCCGCGAAGTGCTGGAACGCCTGCTGCCCATGCAGCGCGGCGATTTCGTGGAACTGTTCAATATCATGCAGGGCTTGCCTGTGTGTATCCGGTTGTTTGACCCGCCCCTGCATGAATTCCTGCCCTCTGATAAGGCGGGCATGCGTGATCTGGCCGAGGTGCTGGATTTGCATCTGTCCGATGTCATGGCGCGCGTGGCCGCCCTTGAAGAATATAACCCGATGCTGGGGATGCGGGGTGTGCGTCTGGGTATCAGCGTGCCCGAGATTTACGACATGCAGGCCCGCGCCATCTTTGAGGCCACCATCGAGGCGTCGCGAAAAGGCGATCCGGTCGTTCCCGAAGTGATGATTCCGCTGGTCAGCGCGATGCGTGAAGTGGAACTGGTCAAAACCCGCATTGATGCCGTGGCCGCAGCCGTCAAGGCGGAAACCGGCGCTGATTTCACTTATCGTTTGGGTGTGATGGTCGAAACGCCGCGCGCCGCCCTGCGTGCCGAGGATATCGCCCAGTATGCCGCGTTCATGTCGTTTGGCACCAATGATCTGACACAGATGACCTATGGTCTGTCGCGCGATGACGCGGGGCGGTTTATGTCGTCTTATGTGCAACAGGGCGTTTACGCCGAAGACCCGTTCCATACGCTCGACATCGAAGGTGTTGGCGAATTACTGTCAATCGGTGCGGAACGCGGGCGCAAAGGCAACAAAGACGTGGTCCTGTCGATCTGTGGCGAACATGGTGGCAGCCGCGCGGCAATTGCGTTTTGTCGTGCGCAGGGGTTCGATTATGTGTCGTGTTCACCGTTTCGTGTGCCAGTTGCGCGGTTATCCGCCGCCCAACTCGCGATTTCAAAATCGGACACAATCTAGGGGTAGAGGGTGTTTTTCCCCTAAATCTATAGGTAGTAGGCGTTTTGTGACCGTTGCATGGCTGCATCGGTTGTGGTGCTTGTCGACACCCCCAAGGGTGGACCGATGGGTTTGTTTGGCCTACATCGCCCCTGCCTGTGCGGGGCTGAACCGCATGACATTCTAGGTTGAGACGATGCGGACCACATTGGTACGATTGACACGCGCGGCTGGTTTGGCCGCTTTGGTTTCACTGTCAGGCGCAATTGCGCAGGCGGACGGTCTGCTGGAAAGCCGCCTTGGTGCGCTGCTGGGGCAGGAACGTGAAGCAGTGCGTGTTGTACCATCGGCCCGTATGCTGGCACTGACCTCACCGCCCCCCGTCACAGCGCGCGATATTCAGACTGGT
>JBLHNX010000282.1:0-3816 GCA_047622125.1 Paracoccaceae bacterium
GGCCTTTGGCGGATTCGATTGCAGTGACAAGCGCGTCGACGGCATAGACATCTGCGGCGCAGCCAACCTTGGGGATCATGATCTGGTCAAGCCGATCACCCGCCTGTTCCATCACATCAACCACATCTCGGTACCAAAAGGGGGTATCAAGGCCGTTGATGCGCACGGATAAGGTCTTGGTGTTCCAATCGATGGTGTTGATTGCTTCGATCACATTTGCGCGGGCGCCGTCTTTGTCGGACGGCGCGACGCTGTCTTCCAGATCAAGGTTGATTACATCCGCTGCGCTTGCTGCCATTTTCGGGAACAGTTTCGTGTTCGATCCCGGGCCGAACAACTGGCAGCGGTTTGGGCGGGCAAGGGGGGCAGGTTGTAGACGGAAGGACATGGTGGGCCTCGCGGTAATGATGTTTCGTTTAGGGTTGGTGAATGGGTAGATTATTGCGCCATGGCGCGCAAGGCGTGTTTGCAGTCGCAGCATTGCGCGCGCGGCATTTGTGGTGATTCAGGCGTGCTACTCTCATTTCTTGCGTCGAATTAGGGTAATGCAGGAGAATTTCGCGCAGGTTCCGTGATTTGACGCTGAATTTGAAATGACATCGCGGTTGTTAACGTCCAAATATAGCGAGAACCAGAATCGGAGACTGCCATGATCAAGACGCCCTACCTTCTTTTCCTTGGCGATGCGCCAGACCAATTGGCTGCAAAAGTTGCCCAAGGCATCAAAGATTGGCGTCCAGATCACGCGGTTGGACAGCTGCGCCTGCCGGGCTGTGGCGCTGACCTTGGCCTTGCGGACCTGACGCTGCAACAAGCACGCACTGCTGGCGCGCAGACGCTGGTGATTGGCGTGGCAAACCGTGGCGGCGTGATTTCGCAAGCGTGGAAAAAGGTGCTGGTGATGGCGCTGGAAGAAGGGTTTGACCTTGCCAGCGGGCTGCATAATCTTCTGCGCGACGAACCGGATCTGGTTGCTGTCGCCGAGGCTTGCGGGCGCAGCCTGCATGATGTGCGCATTCCATCCGTGAAATATCCGATCGCCAGCGGGATCAAGCGGACTGGCAAGCGCTGCCTGGCGGTAGGCACGGATTGTTCTGTGGGCAAGATGTATACCTCGCTCGCGATGGACCTTGAGATGAAGAAACGCGGGATGAAATCATCGTTTCGCGCCACGGGGCAAACCGGCATTCTGGTAACCGGTGACGGTGTGCCGCTTGACGCGGTGATCGCTGATTTTATGGCGGGATCAGTCGAATGGCTGACGCCAGACCATGACGACGATCACTGGGATCACATCGAAGGCCAAGGCAGCATTTTCCATGTGTCTTATTCGGGTGTCTCCATGGCGTTAATCCACGGTGGCCAGCCTGATGCCCTGATCCTGAGCCACGAGCCGACTCGCACGCACATGCGCGGGCTGCCCGGCTACGGGCTACAATCGCTTGAAGCGCTACGCGATACCGTGTTGCCGTTGGCGCGCATCGCCAATCCGACCTGTCAGGTGGTCGGTGTCTCCGTCAACACACAGCATTTGTCCGAGACCGATGCCCTTGCTTATCTGGCCGAGGTCGAGCTGCGCATGGGTTTGCCAGCGGTTGATCCGTTCCGTCAGGGTGCAGGGCGGCTGGTGGATGCGCTTGCCGCGATCTAGGGTGGCTGTGGCTGGCGTCGGAGCCTCCGGCGGGGATATTTTGGGCAAGATGAAATTGGAGTGATGCGCATGGTGATTTCGGTCCGTGAAGATGTGTTTCGGCTGGCCGAGGTGTTTACCATTTCGCGTGGCTCAAGGACCGAGGCCAAGGTGCTGACCGTGCATGTGGAACGTGGCGGCGTGACGGGCTGGGGCGAATGTGTGCCTTATGCGCGCTACGGTGAAACGCTCCAGAGTGTCGCGGCGCAAGTGCGCGGGTTGCCACCAGAGATTGATCGTGGCGCGTTGCAGGATGCTTTGCCAGCGGGGGCGGCCCGCAATGCGGTTGATTGCGCGCTGTGGGATTTGGCGGCGAAACAAGCGGGCAAACGGGTGTGGGAATTGGCTGGTCTGGCCGCGCCGCAGCCGGTGATCACGGCCTTTACATTGTCGTTGGGGGAACCCGATGCGATGGAGGCCGCGGCGCGCAAGCATGCCCATCGACCGTTACTCAAAATAAAATTGGGCACGCCTGACGATATGGCCCGCCTTGAGGCCGTGCGCCGTGGTGCGCCTGATGTGCCGATTATTGTTGATGCCAACGAGGGTTGGACTGCGGAGGTTTACAGCGACCTCGCCCCGCATTTGCTGCGCCTTGGGGTGCAATTGGTCGAACAGCCGTTGGCTGCGGGCGCGGACGAGATGTTGGGTGAAATTGCCCGCCCGTTGCCAGTCTGTGCCGATGAAAGCTGTCATGATCGTGGCAGTCTTGCAGGGCTGACGGGCAAGTATGACGTTGTAAATATCAAGCTGGATAAAACAGGTGGTTTGACCGAGGCTCTGGCGCTGCGCGACGCCGCCCGCGATCAGGGCTATGGCGTGATGGTCGGCTGCATGGTCGGATCGTCGTTGGCGATGGCCCCTGCCGTGATTGTTGCCCAAGGCGTGCAGGTCGTTGACCTTGACGGCCCGCTTCTTCTGGCCGAAGACCGTGATGAACCACTAATATATGACGCAGCGGGCGTGCATGCCCCAGCCGTCGCCCTTTGGGGATAGGAGACAGACCATGAGCCGCACAGTTTACGTTAACGGAGAGTATCTGCCCGAGGGTGAAGCCAAGGTCAGCATTTTTGATCGCGGGTTTTTGTTTGCGGATGGCGTTTACGAGGTTACGAGCGTGCTGGACGGCAAACTGATTGATTTTGCAGGTCACGCCAAGCGGCTTGCGCGGTCTTTGGGCGAGTTGGATATGCGTAACCCGATCAATGCCGATGACCTGCTTGAGGTGCACCGCGAGCTTGTGCGTGCCAATGATATTACCGACGGGATGATATATTTGCAGATCACGCGCGGGGCGGCTGCCGACCGCGATTTTGCTTTTCCAAGCGATGATGTGGAACCAACGATTGTGCTGTTCACCCAGTCCAAGCCGGGGCTGGCCGATAGTCCCGCCGCCAAGGTTGGGATCAAGGTAATAAGCATCGCTGACGAACGCTGGGGACGACGTGATATCAAGACGGTACAGTTGTTGTATCCCAGCATGGGCAAGATGATGGCCAAGGCGGCGGGCTGTGACGATGCGTGGCTGGTTGAAGATGGTGCGGTGACCGAAGGCACCAGTAACAACGCTTATATCGTTAAGGGTGACACCATTATCACCCGTCATTTGGGCCACGAGATTTTGCACGGGATCACCCGCGCCGCCGTTTTGCGGTTCGCCCGCGAGGCACAGATGAAAGTCGAAGAACGCGCGTTCACGATTGCCGAGGCACAGGATGCGGACGAGGCGTTTATCACCTCAGCCAGCACGTTTGTGATGCCGGTTGTCGAAGTGGACGGTGCTGCGGTGGGCACCGGAAAACCCGGCCCGATTGCCACGCGTCTACGCGAGATTTATCTTGGGGAAAGCCGCAAGGCCGCGACTTAACCTTCGCGGTTGGTCACGTTTTCCTTGAATGCAACATTGAACGCGGCCTGTTTTTCGGGGCTAGCATCGGTCTGATTGGCTGTGCGCCAGTCGTCGTAGGGCATGCCGTAGAACGCTTCGCGACCGGCGGCTTTGTCCATGTCGATACCACGTTCGTTTGCGGCCTCTTGATACCAGCGTGACAGGCAGTTGCGGCAAAACCCTGTCAAGTTCATCATGTCGATGTTTTGCACATCGGCGCGGTCTTGCATCAGGTGCT
>JBLHNX010000283.1:0-3797 GCA_047622125.1 Paracoccaceae bacterium
ATCCGCGCGGCTGATCCGTTCCGCCAAGGCGGCGGCAAGGCGTTCGGCAAGGCGGATCGCTCAAGGTTTCTGGACGCATTGGAACGGGAATTGCGGGCCGTGTCGCAAAGCGGCAAGACGGCACCCTAATCCTTGGGTCAAGTGACCCAATGACACGGCTTTTAACCCTTTCCCCATTGATGCTTGGCGCGCTAACGGCGTCAATCGCAGTCTTCTTTTTCTCGATCAACGATGTCGCGATCAAGTTCCTGTCTGGGGGCTATGCACTGCACCAAGTGGTGCTGTTCCGCTCTATCCTGGGTCTTATCTTTCTCGCGGTGTTTGTTTTGCCCTTCGCAGGTGGCGTGCGGGTCTTACATACCAAACGGCTGGGGATGCACGTCTTGCGCGGGGCCTGCGTTGTCTTTGCGAACATGACGTTTTTCCTTGGCCTTGCGGCAATGCCCTTGGCCGAGGCAGTTGCGATCTTTTTCATAAGCCCGCTGGTAATCACCGTCTTTTCAGTCGTCTTTTTGGGTGAAACCGTCGGGCCACGTCGCTGGTTCGCAGTGGCCATAGGATTGCTGGGCGTGATCGTCGTGCTGCGCCCCGGCACGCATGCGTTTCAGATGGCTTCGCTCTTCCCGCTTGCGGCTGCGTTTGGATATGCGGGGCTGCACATGTTGACCCGCAAGATCGGCACCACGGAATCTGCTGCGACCATGTCGGTCTATATTCAGGTGATGTTTGTTTTGGTCAGCCTTGTGATGGGTCTGTTCTTTGGTGCGGGTCAGTTTGCAGATCAAAGTGACCCGTCGCTTGCGTTCTTGTTTCGCGCGTGGATATGGCCGGACCCGTCCGATTACCCGATCCTACTTTTGTTGGGGGCATGCTCGGCGATTGGTGGTTTTTGCATCTCGCAAGCCTACCGCGCAAGCGAGGCCGCATTGGTCGCGCCGTTTGAATATCTGGCGATGCCGCTGTCGATCCTCTGGGGCGTCCTTGTCTTTGGTGAATGGCCCGATTTCATCAGCTACCTTGGCATCACGCTGATCCTTGGTTCGGGCCTTTATATGATATGGCGCGAATGGCGGTTAGGCAGCGAGCAGATGGATACACCCAAAGCCCGCCGCTAGCCCTTTTGGTCTTGGCGCGAATGGGTTTAGATGGGGCAACCAGAGGAGGTTCCATGCCTATCCAAGCCGTCATATTCGACATCGGCAACGTCCTGATCGAATGGCAACCCGAGCGGTTCTACGACGGCGAAATCGGCGAGGATCGCCGCCGCGCGTTTTTCGACACGCTTGATCTGCACGCGATGAACGATGACGTGGATCGCGGCGCGCCTTTTCGCGAGCGCATCTATGGCGAGGCGGAAAAGCACCCCGAATGGCGAGCCGAAATTCGCATGTGGCATGACCGCTGGTCCGACATGGCGACCCCGGCGATTGATCATTCCGTGCGGTTGTTGCGCGCATTGCGCACCAAGGGCGTCCCGGTCTTTGCCCTGACAAATTTCGGTGTCGAGACCTTCGAGATTGGCCGCGTCAGATATCCGTTCCTCAACGAATTTGACCGCCATTATGTGTCAGGACACATGCGCGTGATAAAGCCCGAGCCGCTGATTTATCAGATGGTCGAACAGGATTGTGGCATCACACCCAAGGCCCTTCTGTTCACGGATGACAGGATCGACAATATCAATGTGGCCGCCGCACGCGGCTGGCAAACGCATGTATTTGACGGACCGCAGCCATGGGCAGATCGCTTGATCGCCGAAGGACTACTAACTGAGAAGGAAGCAAAATGACCGAGATGATCCCATTTGCCGAAGGCGAAAAAAGACTGGATTGGATGGCCCTGACCCGCGCTATTGCCGCAGGTCACGATCTACCAAAGGCGAGGGTCGAGGATGTGTTCATCTACCGCGGTAACGACACCCTTTTGAATCGGTCGGCGTGGATCGACGGCATGGGGCTGGCGGTAAAATGCGCGACGATTTTTCCGGCCAATCGTGACGTCGGCAAGCCTGCTATCGGTGGCGCTGTCAGCTTGTTTTCCGACGATGATGGCAGCCTTGAGGCAATTCTTGATTTCCACCTTGTGACGAAGTGGAAAACCGTAGGCGACAGCCTTTTGGCGGCCACACGCCTTGCCCGCAAAGATAGCCGCAACATATTGATTGTCGGTGCGGGAACTGTGGGGCGCGGGCTGCGCGCGGCCTATGCCACGGCCTTTCCTGACGCACGGTTCACCATCTGGAACCGGTCACCCAAGGGCGCGCAGGAATTTGCGCAAGATTTCCCCGATGTTACGATTGCCGATGATCTGGAAACTGCCGTGCGTGCGGCAGACATTGTGACCTCGGCAACGATGACAACAGCGCCCATTATCAAAGGCGAATGGTTGCAGCCGGGCCAGCACATTGACCTGATCGGTGCGTATCGCCCCGACATGCGCGAGGCTGATGATACGGCGATCAAACGCGCCCGCGTCTTTGTCGACAATCGCCACACAACGATGGATCACATCGGTGAACTCAAGACCCCATTGGCCGAGGGCGTGATCACCCGTGATCATGTGGTTGCGGATTACTATGATCTGGCGTCGTTCACCCGAAACAGTGCATCCGAGATCACGCTTTTCAAGAACGGCGGTGGCGCGCACCTTGATTTGATGGTCAGCCGCTACATCCTCGACGCATGGAAAGCGCAATAATGGGATCGGATTTGTGTTACGCCCGCGTGATTAGGCAGGGACCAGTTCGATGCGTTTTTCACGGATCGGCAGGTGCACGATGGCGCTGAAGGCGCCGACCCCAACGCCGACCCACCAGACGGCCGTATAGCTGCCGTAGATGTCAAAAAGACGTCCACCAAGCCACACGCCAAGGAAGCTGCCCAACTGGTGGCTAAAGAACACAATGCCGTAAAGCGTACCCATGTAACGCAACCCGTAAAGATGCGCGACAAGGCCGCTGGTAAGGGGAACCGTCGCGAGCCACAGGCTTCCCATCAGCGCCGAAAACACCAGCACTGTGGTCGGCGTCATTGGCGTCATGATGAACCACGCAGCGACAATTGTGCGCGCAAGATAGATGCCCGCCAGCAGGTATTTCTTGGAATACCGTTTGCCTGCCCAGCCCGCCAAAAGCGTGCCCATGATATTGAACAATCCGATCAGCGAAATCGCCGCAGCACCTAGTGCGCTAGTCGTCGAAATCCCAATACTGGTCAGCATCCCGCCAACAGGGATTGTCGCACAAGCCTCGGCGACAAAGGCGGGGAAATGTGCTGTGATAAATGCAAGCTGATAGCCGCACGAAAAGAAGCCGATAAAGATCAGCGTGTAGGATGGATCTTTGAAGGCACGCTTCAAGATCACCCCCATCGACTCTTCCAGCTCGGCCTTTGAGGCGCTGATCGGCGCGCGCATCATTGGCAGCACGCAAAGCGTGGCAAGGATCAAGCCGGCAAAGGTCACGAACACCATTTGCCAAGACATGATGCCCAGCAGAAATTCCGCCATTGGCGCGCCGAACACCTGTCCGGCTGATCCGGCTGCGGTGGCGATCGCCAACGACATAGATCGATTTTCGTCAGACGAGGCCCGCCCGACCACGGCAAGGATCACGCCGAACCCCGTGCCTGCGATGCCGAAACCAACCAGTACTTCATACATCTGATGCGCAAGCGGCGTGGTCGCGCCTGATGACAGCAACAAACCGGCAGCATAGAATAGCGCGCCGATAATGATCGCTTTGCGGTCACCGATCTTTTCCGCGACGGCGCCAAAGATCGGCTGGCCAATCCCCCAAG
>JBLHNX010000284.1:0-3770 GCA_047622125.1 Paracoccaceae bacterium
ATAGCAAGATCGGGCGCATGCGGGCCGATCATCTGCCAGCGATTATCCCAGATTTCATCGCTTGGCGCTGTCAGCTTCGCCACTGCGGCCAGTTCCCGTGTCACCACGATCTGCGCGCCTTTCGCTGTGATTAGCGCGCCATGAAGGGTCGCCGTGCCACCTGCCAAAACCGTATCAAGGGTACTGTCCAGCGGCGCGCGGCGCGGGCGGTAGGGATTTGACGCGACATATTGCACCGCAGCGGCAAGCAGGCGTAGTTGCGTTTCGCGTTCTACCCCTGCCATCCCGTCGCGGTCCAAAACCACATCGCCTTGCTGCACGTGAACGACACGTCCCGCCACATCCAGCGCGCGGGCCTGAAGCGCCTCGCGCGCCAATGACAGCGCTTGCGCCGTGTCAGCAAGCCGATCCGTATCGAGATCAAGCGCTGCCATAGCTTGACGCACTTTGACTCGTGCAAACTGCGGGTCGTCATTGCTTGGGTCATCCGCCCACGGCATTTTTAACACGCGCAGGTAGTGGCGCAGATCAGCGCGCGCCATTCCCAGCAAGGGACGCACAATTGTGAACCCTTCGGGCACGTCGCGCCGCGACGCCATCGCTGCCAACCCATCAACACCCGACCCGCGTTGCACACGCATCAGGAATGTCTCGGCCAGATCATCGCGGGTGTGGCCCATTAGAACGTAGCGAAGATCAGCGCGCCACTCACCAATCAGCCGCAATCGCGCGCGCCGTGCGGCGTCTTGCAGGTTGCCCTGCCCGTCCCAGCCTTGCCATTTCAGCGTATCATGTGGATGTCCCAATTGCGCACATTCGGCCGCGACCATCGCAGCCTCAGCTGCTGATCCATCGCGCAGGTCATGATCCACCGTAGCAACCCGCAGACCCACGCCCCAGACGCGTGCCCAATTGTGCGCAAGCGCCAGCATCGCCATGGAATCGCCACCGCCAGATACGGCAAGGCCAATAGTGTCGGGAAAATCGGGGCCAAGCAGGCTGCCCATCGCCCCCGCAAACTGCTGATCAAGCGTTTGCGCGGTCACGAACAGCCAAGGTTAAGCATTGTTGATTGCGCCGCAAGCACCGCCGGATTGCCCGGAAAGCGCACAGCGACTTCGGCCAAAGTAATGCAAGCATCCTGCGTTTGGCCAATCGCACCAAGTGACTTGCCAAGTTTATAAAGCGCGTCCGCAGCGACAGGGCCATCGGGTTCACCGGAAAAGCTGTCCAGATAGGCGCGCGCAGCATTGGTCGTTTCACCAAGACCGATCAGTGCCTCGCCACGATAGAAATGCGCCCGCCCCGCTAGCGGTCCACCCGGATAGGACGTGGTAAAGGCCGCAAACTGGTCAGCGGCGCCGCGAAAGTCACCCAAAGCGAGCGCCTCCTGCGCCTGCTCAAAATCAGTCTGTTCGCCAATCGCCAGCGCAGGTCCGCCACTGGGCGGAGGGGCAATCGGACCGGGGCCCGTGGGTTCGGCATCAACCCCGCCAAGCGAAGGCGTGTCGCCCAGCGCGCCGATATCGCAGCCATCTTCTAATTCGCACAGCCGGAATTCCAGATCGCCAATGCGGTTGGTCCCATCAGCGGTGATCCGGCCCACGCGAAAATCAAGCTGTTCGGTGGCTGATGTCAGGCGCTGCAACTCGGCCTCGATCGCGGTAAGACGCTCAAGCGGCGAATTGCCAACCGCCCCGCCCGAAGGCGCGCCGGTTGTCGAAAGTTCAACTTTGAGGGTCCGGATGTCCATATAAAGCACAGCCAGTTCCTGACGGATATCCGCCAAGGTCTGCGCCCGGTCTTGTGCTACAACGCCGCCTGCAATCGCAGTAAGCGCCACAACCGCAACCCATCTTTTGAAACGGATCATCCTGTCCCCCTTCGTCGTTCAGCTTAGCTGGTTTGCGCGATCGAGATGATCGTCACCGCACGGCGGTTTTGCGCATAGCAGCTTTCTTGCGAACAAACCGCAATCGGGCGCTCTTTACCATAGCTAAGCGTGCGAATGCGCGACGATGGGATACCTTTAGAAATCAGGTATTCCCGCACGGCGTTGGAGCGACGCGCGCCCAGTGCGAGGTTATATTCGCGTGTGCCCTGCTCATCCGCGTGGCCTTCTATCACCGCCAGATAGTCAGAATTGGTCATCAACCACTGCGTCTGTCCGTCCAGCGTGGCCATGCCCGCCGCGGTCAAGCTTGAGCTGTCGACGACGAACAACACGCGGTCGCCAACTGTCTGGTTAAAATACTGCGGGCTGCGCGGATCGCTTGCATCGCCAAGCACGCCCGTTGTCACGCCAGCGCCGCCGGTCAGATCAACGGTGTCGGTATTGTTGAAACGGTCTGCATTGGTGCAGGCCGAAATGGAAAGGCCCGCAATCAGCAAGGCTGCTTTGATAAAGGTGTTCATGTCACTGTCCTGTATGGCTTTGTGCGCGTTCTTCTTGCGCGTTTGTAGCATGGCAATCGGGTTATGGGAATCACGTCCCTGTGCTTTGGCCTGTGCATCCGCCCTATCAGGGTTGCAACGGCCCCCACGACGGATCAGATGCGCCGCCGTTGGTTGCTAAGCGGCGCAGATTACGCCCCGTTATATCCACCGAATAGATTGACGATGCGCCATCCACACCTTGGGTTTCGCGGGAAAACATGATCACGCGCCCGTTCGGGGACCATGTAGGTCCTTCGTCCAAGAACGAGGCCGTGAGCAGGCGTTCTTCGCTGCCATCCGTGCGCATCACGCCAATATGAAAACGGCCCGCGTTTTGTTTGGTGAATGCAATCAGATCACCGCGCGGTGACCACACGGGGCTGCCATAGCGCCCTTCGCCAAAGGAAATGCGGCGCGGCTCGCCACCACTTGCCGGCATGATATAGATCTGTTGATTGCCGCTGCGGTCACTTTCAAATACGATCTGCGTGCCGTCGGGCGAAAAGCTGGGCGCGGTTTCGATGCTCGGGGCGCTGGTCAGACGGCTGTGCTGCCCAGTTGTCAGGTCCGTGCGCCAAATGTCTGTATTGCCGCCATCGGCAAGGCTATAGATCACCTGCCGCCCATCGCGCGCGAACCTTGGAGAAAAGGCCATTTCGCCCGGCTGCGTGGTCAATTGCTGTCGCCCGACGTTGGCCACATCAAGCACGTTGATACGCGGGAAACCGCTTTCATAACTGGTATAAAGCACGCGATCGCCGGTGGGCGAAAACCGTGGGGCCAGCACAATCGCGCTGCTGTCGGTCAGAAACTGCACATTCGCGCCGTCAAAATCCATGATCGCCAAACGTTTGGCGCGGTTATCCTTGGGGCCGGTTTCGGACACATAAACAACGCGGCTATCGAAATAGCCTGACTCGCCCGTGATCCGGCTATAGACCGCGTCGGCCACTTTATGCGCCATACGCCGCCAGCTATCCGTTGTGCCGACAAATTGCAGCCCGTCGCCCAATTCAGTCCCTGTGAAAACGTCATAGACACGGAACTTTACGATAATCTGCGCGCCGTTCACCGTCGCGGCACCTGTCACAAGCGCCTGCGCATTGATCGCGCGCCAATCGGCAAAAGCGACGGCCTGCGTAAAGCTGGCATGCTGGCTGATGAAAGCGCTGGCGGGAATTTGCCGAAACAGGCCCGTGCCAATCAAATCCTCGGCCACAAGCCGACTGATGTCGGCGGCCATTTGTTCTGATCCGGCGACTTCCGCTTGAAAGGTCGGCACCGCAAAGGGCAGTGGTTCAATCACGCCTTCTGATAGTTCAAGCCGAAGCGGG
>JBLHNX010000285.1:0-3759 GCA_047622125.1 Paracoccaceae bacterium
GCGACCTACATGTATACCATGGCGTTTTCGCGCGGTGACATCGGTCAGGCGGCAAGTTCGGCGATGATAATGATGATGGTCGTGTTCACGATCGTCGTGCCTTACCTCTACTCAGAATTGAGGTCCAAAGATGACTGATTTCGCAATAGACCCCACCAAAAGCAATAGCCAGTTGGGCCGGATTGCCCTGCGTTGGTTGCTATACATCATGCTTGGCATCTTTGCGCTTTTCTACCTGATGCCGCTGTTCGTGATGATTACAACATCACTCAAAAGCCTCGATGAAATCCGCACTGGCGATCTTATGTCACTGCCACGCGAGGTCACGTTTGATGCTTGGCGTACGGCGTGGTCGGGGGCTTGCACCGGCATCCAATGCGAAGGCGTGCGGCCCTATTTCTGGAACTCGATCTTGATCGCAATTCCAGCGGTGACAATCTCAACACTGCTGGGCGCACTGAATGGTTATGTCATTGCGCAGTGGCGGTTCCGTGGCGCCAATATCATCTTTGCATTGATGCTGTTTGGTTGCTTTATTCCGTTCCAAGTGGTGCTGCTTCCAATGGCGCGCGTGCTTGGGATCATGGGGATCGCTGGCACAATACCAGGGCTGATCTTTGTCCACGTGATCTATGGGCTTGGTTTCACAACACTGTTCTTTCGCAACTACTATGTATCGATCCCTGCGGAGCTCACAAAGGCTGCCAAAGTGGATGGTGCAGGGTTCTTTCGGATTTTCTGGTCGATCTTCCTGCCGCTGTCGCTGCCCATCATCGTCGTTGCTGTCATCTGGCAGTTCACGCAGATCTGGAACGATTTCTTGTTTGGAGTGTCGTTCTCTCAGGCAGGGACGCAACCGCTGACCGTAGCACTCAATAACATCGTTAATTCAACCACCGGTGTGAAAGCCTACAACGTGGATATGGCTGCTGCGATTATCGCCGCCTTGCCCACATTGTTCGTCTATGTCGTCGCTGGCAAATACTTCATCCGCGGTCTGACCGCTGGATCCGTGAAAGGATAATTCAAATGGCTCCGATCCTTGAAATCAACAACCTGTTCAAAAACTACGGGTCCACCGAAATCCTTAAAGACATCAACGTGTCAATCGAAGAGGGCGACTTCCTGGTGCTAGTCGGCCCGTCGGGCTGCGGCAAGTCAACGCTGCTGAACTGCATTGCCGGTCTTGAACCGATCACCAGCGGCGACCTGCATATCGGCGGTCGCAACATGACCAACGTCAGTCCCAAAGACCGTGACATCGCGATGGTGTTCCAGTCTTACGCGCTTTACCCCACGATGACCGTCGCCAAGAATATCACATTCGGTATGAAGGTGCGTGGGATTGATCAGGCGACCCAGAATGCAAAGCTGGCGCATGTGGCCGCACAATTGCAGATCGAACCCTTGCTGAACCGCCGCCCCGGCCAATTGTCGGGCGGGCAACGCCAGCGCGTCGCTATGGGCCGCGCACTGGTGCGCGATCCTAAGCTGTTCTTGTTTGATGAACCGCTCTCCAACCTTGATGCCAAGTTGCGTGTGGAAATGCGCACCGAGATCAAGGCGCTGCACCACAACCTTGGCGCATCGATGGTCTATGTGACCCACGACCAGATCGAGGCGATGACGCTTGCGACCAAAATCGTCGTCATGAAGGGCGGGGTCATTCAGCAGATCGGATCACCCGCGGAAATTTATAACCGTCCTGAGAACTTGTTTGTTGCCGACTTTATGGGATCACCCGCTATGAACCTCATTCCGGCCAAGGCGCGCGCCAACGGCGACGACACGCAGATCGAGATTGCCCGCGCTGGCGGCGACCCTATCATCTTAACGGACACGAAAAACCGCGACCTTCCTGAGGATGTGATTTTGGGGGTGCGCCCAGAAGACATCGCCGATCCAGGCACACGCGGTGGCAGTGACGATCAGCAGGCCGATTGCATGATTGATATCGTTGAACCTGCGGGCGCGGATACCTTTGCGGTCTTACAACTGGGCGGCAAACACATCACAGCGCGTCTTCACGCCGAAACCACAGCCAAAGCGGGCGTCGCGCAGCGGCTTTCGTTTGATCTTGGCAAGGTGTCCTACTTTGCACCCGATACTGGTCTGCGTTTGAATTGACCAATGCGGCTTGTTGCAGATGTTGGCGGCTCAAACTGTCGTTTCGCCCTTAGCCGGTCAAGGCAGGTGCTGGCCGACACGGCGCGCAACTATAGCAATTCCGATTGGGGCAGTTTTGATGCGGTACTGGGCGACTACCTTGCCCGCGCCACCGCGTTGCCCACCGACATGGTGTTCGCGGTCGCGGGGCCTGTGCATGGCAAAACCGCGCAACTGACCAATCGCAATTGGGGTTTTGACGCTGATAAACTGGCTAGGGATTTTGGCGTCGCGCGCGTCAATTTGCTGAACGATCTTACGGCGCTGGGCTATGCGGTTCCGGTGTTGTCCGCGTCCCAATTGCACCGCATTGACGCTGGCTCCGCCAATCAATCGGGCGCTTATCAGGCACTGGTCGTAGGAATCGGCACCGGTTTTAACGTCAGTCCGGTTCTGCAAATCGGCGATAAGACCCTTTGCCCCTCAGTCGAGGCAGGGCACGTCAGCTTGCCAAGTTCCATCGACAGAATGCTGCGCCAACAGGGCCTGCCAGCGGATGATTTTACAACTGTCGAAGATCTCTTTTCGGGGCGAGGCTTCGAAAAGTTTTGCAGGTTGGCAACGGGCAAGGCCCAGCTTGGCGGCAAAGACGCAATTGCGCTTTATGGATGCCAAGGAGCCGGTGATGTGACCGCCACCATCGATCTCTACGCTGAAATGATGGGCTGGTTGCTCCGCGATCTCTCGCTTGCATACCTTCCGTTGTCTGGATTTTATCTGGCAGGTAGCGTCGCGCGCGCTGTGCTTTCCGTGGCGTCTGCGCCCTGCATCTCGGTGCTGCAAGGTGCATGTCCAATCAAGAAATATGCCCAAGTGCCGCTATCCATCGTCACTGATGATCACGCCGCCTTGTGGGGCTGTGCCCAATATGGCGCCGGCTAGGCAATCAGCACTTTGCGCATCTGATGAAGCTGGCCAAGCGCGCTTTTGTAATTGTCGATGCCCTGCGCGCCCTTCGCCAAATGCTGGCGACCAAAGACAATCGCAGAGCCGCCAGTGCTGTGTCCGGCGCTGCTGGTCTTGGCGCACCTCAGCCGCAAACCTTTGATCGGCCAGAAAGGCTGCGGCCCTGTCCGGTTGCGGGCATACTTGGATTCAGCTCGAATGGATGCCTATGAATTTCGCGATTCACATCGATCACCTTTAGGAGAGTGGCAAGCTGTCGATAGCCGACAACGCACTGCGGGCACATCACGTAAGAAACAAAATCAATGGGCAGTGGCGCCTTTGGGCCGCAGCTTCCTTCGACATTAAGGGCGGAGAGCTGCCGTTCGCTGCGGTCTGCATGAGTGACCGCTCAGCGGGACATTGTGAGCCTTCGCTGCACGTGCGCCAATGGCTGCATTTGCGATCAGCGTTAGGTATCTGAACCGCGAGACTGACTATTCTTTCACTGCCACATCGTAATCCTCGCGCGCGGCATCGATTTTAGCGAGGTTATCCAAGGCCCAGTACCCCAATGCGCTGACGGGCTCGCGGAATGATTGGCCCATTGGCGTTAGATTGTATTCCACCTTTGGCGGGATTGTGGGGTGGTATGTCCGGTTCACGAGGCCGTCGCGTTCAAGCTCTTTTAAAGTGCGGCTCAGCATC
>JBLHNX010000286.1:0-3725 GCA_047622125.1 Paracoccaceae bacterium
ATGGTTCCCCATCAAGTATGCAAAGCATCAGGGGATCAAAAGAGAATGCAGTGCGGACCGATCCGAGCCGGAGGTCCAAATCTGCAGCCGCCCCCGCGACTGTCAGCGGAGAGTGCGGTGTCATCAGTGCCACTGGGCAACCGGGAAGGCCGACACCAAACTTTGACCCGTGAGCCAGGAGACCTGCCGTGCGAAGCAATCAACCCCGTCGGGTGTGACGGGACAGGAGAGAAAACATGAAGAATACGACCCAAGTTACCGCGATCCAAACCACCGCAGCGCCACAGGTCAAAGTCAGCAGCGATGTTGTCGCCATTGCGTTCGCCGCATTGATGGGCGTCGGCCTGCTGTTTGTTGGTGGTTTTGTACAAGCATCCGCCTTGCACGATGTTGCGCATGACCAGCGCCACGCCATCGCATTCCCTTGCCACTAATCAAACACTGATCTGATCCAATGATCAAACAGCTGTTCACCAGCGCGGTGCTTGCCGGGCTGGTCGCAGGTATTATTGCGGCCGCCTTGCAGTTGATATTCGTCGTCCCCCTCTTGATCGAGGGGGAGACATTCGAGCAGGGTCTTGTCCTGCATTTCACGCTTACCGAAAACGGCGCGATCGAAACGCCAGTGGGCCATCCTGCCATCATGGCACAACTGCCCCGTCACTTTGGCACGCTGGCAATGAATATGGTCGCCTATACCGGATTCGCGTTTCTGCTGGTCGTCGGGTTTGGCATCGCCCAGCGGGCAGGTCACAAGATTGACGGCCGGGCCGGTTTGGTTTGGGGTTTGGCCGGTTTTATCGCCGTGCATCTTGCCCCTTCCGTTGGCCTTGCACCGGAATTGCCGGGCACGATTACTGCGGATTTGGTCGCGCGCCAAACGTGGTGGCTTGGGACTGTTTTGGCCACAATCGCCGGCATCGCATCTATTGCATTTGTGCGCGCCCCTTGGGGCGCTGTGACGGGCATCGCCCTGTTCGTCGCGCCGCATGTTATCGGTGCACCGACGATTGATACCTATTACGGCGTCGCGCCACCGGAACTTGCGTCGCATTTTGCCGCCCGTGCCTTGGCCGTGGCGGCCGCAAGTTGGGCCGTGTTGGGGGCTACAGCCGGTTGGCTGTGGTGCCGCAGCGCCTAGGCCGGGATGCGCCCGATCAGACAGAACCGCAGATCACCTGCCGCGCGCGCATCAGCGATTTGCCCGTCGGGTGCATCGGCGTATAGCTGCGCGAAGGCGACCACATCATCGGGGCTGTCTGGGCTAACGCCGGTGAACAGATACGCGGCCTTTCCGGTTGCCCGGACGGCAAGGCTGACAGGGGTGCTACAGACGTTCATACAGTCGGTCGTTTCGACATTGACCCGCCCTTGCAACGCGGCGGCCAATTCAGCGCCACCCGCGCAACCTGTGCAGATGATGATACGATCCGTCATGTACTTTCCTTTTTGCCCGTCTTGGGCGACACATACCGTTCTCAAAGCGTAAGGACCACCACCATGGCTGCCAAGATCCCCGCAACTGTCGTCACAGGTTTTCTGGGCGCAGGTAAAACGACGCTGATCCGCCACATGCTCGAAAACGCCAATGGCAAACGCATTGCCTTGATCATCAATGAATTCGGCGATCTGGGTGTGGATGGTGACATTCTGAAAGGTTGCGGTATCGAGACCTGCACCGAGGATGACATCATGGAACTGTCCAACGGTTGCATCTGCTGCACCGTTGCCGACGAATTCATACCGACCATGGAAAAGCTGCTGGCCCGTGACAATCCCCCCGACCATATTGTCATCGAAACCAGTGGCCTCGCCCTGCCGCAACCGCTTGTGCGTGCTTTCAACTGGCCCGGCATCAGCACCAAAGTGACGGTTGATGGTGTCGTTACCGTTGTCGATGGTAAAGCCGTGACCGAGGGGCGCTTTGCCCATGATGTGGCTGCCGTCGATGCCCAGCGCGCAATGGACGTAAACCTTGACCACGAAACGCCGCTGTCGGAACTGTTCGAGGATCAAATCGCCTGCGCTGACATGATCGTCGTCAACAAGGCCGACCTTCTGGACGACGCGCAGGTCGATCAACTTGTGGCTACTCTCAAGGGCGATGCCCGCAGGGGTGTGCAGGTCGTCAAGGCGACGATGGGCGCACTGCCCGTCAGTGTGTTGCTGGGTCAGGGTGTTGGCGCTGAAAACGATCTTGAGGCCCGCCACGAGGTGCACCACCACCACCATCACGATGATGATGACGACGATCACGATGATCATCACCATGAGCATGAACATGGCCACGACGAATTCCAGAGCTTTGTCGTGACGCGCGCCGAGGTCACGGATGCCAAAGCATTTGCCCAGCAGGTCGCCAATGTGATCCGCGAGCACGACATTCTGCGCCTCAAGGGCTTCGCCGCCGTCACAGGCAAGCCGATGCGCCTGACATTGCAGGCGGTTGGCCCGCGTGTGGATAGTTATTTCGATCAGCCCTTTGCCGATGGACATCGCCAGACCCGTCTGGTGGTGATTGGCTTGGCCGGATTGGATCAAGCGGCGATCGAGGTCGCGCTGCAAGCATGATCTTTGTCGAACGTGACGACCCGCGCGATGCACAGGCAACTGCGCTGTTAGAGCAGAGCTATGCGTTGATGGTGCAGATGTTCGGGGATGCCACGCTTGCACTTTCGGTCGATGATCTAACCGCGCCAGAAGTTGCGTTTTTCACTGCCCGGCGTGGCACGATCAAACTGGGCACCGCGGCTTTGGTGCGCCACGATGGCTACGGCGAAGTAAAATCGATGTTTGTTGAACCCGCCTCGCGCCGACAAGGGATCGCAAGCGCACTCTTGCGCGGGCTCGAGGACGAGGCGCGCGAACTGGGACTGCCAAAACTGATGCTGGAAACAGGTGTCGGATTAGACGCTGGGCAAACGATGTATGAACGTCATGGCTTTGCCTATCGCGGCCCGTTTGCCGCCTACGACGACCACCCGATGTGCCGCTTTATGGAAAAGGACCTATGCCCCTAGTCCTTTTTCGCCTTTTCGGCGTTTGCCTTCATGCGTGCCAACAATTCCGCTTTGCTGGGACGTTTGCTATAGGGTGTTTTGTCGGTGCCGTAGGCATTGTGTTCAGCGTGGCGCGGCTGGCTTTTGTGCCCCGTGGGCACGTTCGGTTTATTGTCGTGCATGGGGTCGGGCCTTTCCTGTGGGTTCGTGTGACCAATGATGCATATGTCGCCATCCCACAAGGAATATCCGTCTGATGCACCTTCTTGCCGCCACCCCCGGAAGCATTGATGACGGCAAAGAACCCGTCGATCTGGGCCAGACGCCCGCTGATCTGGTCGTGATTTCCGCCGCCGATACTGAACTGGCGGCATTGTCGGCAGCCCGTGGTGAAATGACCACGCCGCCGACGTTGCGATTGGCCAGCATGATGCACCTGATGCACCCGATGTCGGTCGATCTTCACCTTGATGCTTGCGCCACCAAATCGCGGCTGGTGATTGCGCGGATTTTGGGTGGCGCAGGCTATTGGAAATACGGGCTGGAACAATATGCCGCCCGCTTGCATGACGCCGGCATTCCGTTCGCAGCCCTGCCCGGTGACGACAAACCCGACCCGGAGTTGCGCAGCCTTTCGACGATCCCCGAAGACGATTACGACGCCCTTTGGGCCTATCTGGTCGAGGGCGGGCCACAAAACGCCGTGCATTTTCTCGACTATGCCAA
>JBLHNX010000287.1:0-3711 GCA_047622125.1 Paracoccaceae bacterium
ATTCCGTCAGGAGAAGGAGGCATACGATGTCCCGTACGAAGCAGATTCTTATGGCAGGCGGCACGTTTGCTGTCGCGCTTGGCATTGGTTTTGTGATGCAAAACGGTGATGCGCTGGCATCCCGACTTGGGAACGACGCACCGCCTGCGAACGCAGCGGCTGTCGTTGCACCCGTCGTGGCCGCGTCTTTTGATTCGATGACCCAAGACGATATGGCCCCAGCCCAAGAGGCAGGTTTTGTACCCAACCCGGCAGACGGCCCAATGATCACGCCTCCGCAAGGCGAAGACTTGATTGCTGCAATCGCTGTTCCTGCGACAGAAGTGGCACCGGATCGTGCCCCAGCCCCTATACAACTTGCCGCACTCGAAACAGATGCGCCCACAACCGACGCAATCCTGCAAGAACCGCTTGCAGCACCGGCATGTACGGTAGAAATGATAGGCGTGGCCGTTGATATGGCGATGGTCGATCTGTTTTTGTCAGCGCCTTGCCAACCCAACGCAAAAGCAACGATCCATCACCAAGGTATGATGTTCACGGTCCTGACCGATGCCGATGGCAACTCTGAATTCACCAGCCCATCGCTTGCAGAGTCGGCCGTGTTTATCGCGGCATTTAACAACGGAGAAGGTGCTGTCGCGACCCTAACAACGCCGGATGTTGGCAATTTTGACCGTGCGGTCCTTCAGTGGAGCGGTGACACGGGCTTGCAGCTTCATGCGCGCGAATTTGGGGCAGGCTATGGCCAAGATGGACATATTTGGGCGGCCGCAATGGGTGATATGCCAGCTGCAATCTCAGGCGAATCCGGGTTCATGACCCGGCATGGTGATGAGGCCGTTGACGCGGGCTTCATGGTCGAGGTCTATTCGTTCCCATCGGGTATGGGCACGTTGGACGGTGACGTTATCCTGTCCGTAGAAGCCGAGATTACAGCGGGGAATTGTGGGCGCGAGATTTCGGCACAGTCCATTCAGATTATGCCAGGTGCGGATTCTGAGGCGCTCGATCTTATTATGACAATGCCAAGCTGCGATACGGTCGGTGACTTTATTCTATTGAAAAATATGTTTCAGGACCTGACACTCGCAACAAGATGACGTGCAAAAAGTTTGGTAACAGCTTTTCAGGATTGAAGGGTGCGGCGGCCTTCGTCGCACTTTTCGTTTTTCTGTGCACGGGCCTGGCTGCCCAAGAGCCAGACATCACGCTCTCAGCGAGGGAGGGTGATTTTAGCGTATCAGGCCAGTTGTTGGGGTTTGATGGCAGATTAATCCGCATGGAAACCATCGGCGGCGAGGTAACCTTGGCCTATGACGGGCTGGTCTGCGCGGGGGTCAGTTGTCCTGATCTTGAAACCTTCGTGCCAACGGTTAGGCTCTCCGGCGCGCAGCGAATGGCCGACGCTATCCTCTCGCCGCTTATCTCTGCCTATGCGCGCGACATCGGTGCTACGCTGGACGTCACATCCGACGATGACGGGACTATCGCCTACAAGCTGCGCCAGCCGGATGCAGATCAAGACCTAATACATTTCTTTGTGCGCTCTACGACCAGTTCGGACGGTTTTGCCGATCTACTGACCAACGACACAGACATTGTCATGTCTGCCCGCGAGGTGAGTCTGGTCGAACTCGCGATGGTGCGCCAAGCAGGTCTTGGGTCGCTTGACCGGCAAGGTAACAGCCGCATTCTTGCGCTTGATGCTATGGTGCCCGTCGTTTCGCCGGAACGGGCTATTGCCGGTATTTCGCTGGATACGCTGTCTCGCATATTTGCGGGCGAAGTGACGAATTGGGCCGAGATCGGCGGCGAGAATGGCGAGATTGCGTTGCATCTTTTGCCAGCGTGGATGGGTCAGGTTCAGGGGTTCGAAGGGCGAATCCTTGGGTCAGTTGACCGCGCCGTTGCGCCAACAGTCCAGCGCCACGACACAGTTGGGGATCTGGCTTCAGCGATTATGGTCGATCCCGACAGCATCGGTGTTTTGCCGTTTGGCGCACTGGGCGATACCCAAGCGGTACGGTTGCACGAGTCCTGCGGGGCTGGTGCCAGAGCGGAGCTTTCGAGTCTCAAGACCGAAGATTACCCGCTTACCATGCCTCTATTCCTTTATACGCCGCAGCGTCGCCTGCATCCCGAAGTTGATGAATTTCTGGGCTGGCTGCGTCGTCCGTCGGCACAGTTGGTGATCCGGCGTGCAGGTTTTGTAGATCAGGCCGCAATACCAATTCCTTTGGGGCGGCAAGGCGAGAGGCTGGCGCAGGCGATCATTGCCGCGGGCGATGAGGTGCCGCTCATTGAATTGCAGCGGATGATGCGCGTTCTGGGCCCGCAAGTAAGGCTCTCTACAACATTCCGGTTCGAGATCGGATCGACCCGGCTTGATGCACAGTCCCGGTCCAACGTGTTGCAATTGGCGCGCGATATTCATGACGGTCGCCATGATGGGCGCGTGTTGATGCTGGTTGGATTTAGCGACGGGCGCGGCCCTGCCAAGCCAAATCGCGATCTTTCAAGCGCGCGTGCTGAATCGGTGCGCCGCGCCGTTGTCGCAGCTTTGGGTGAAGGGCTTCCTCAATCTGTTACGATCGAAACCGAAGCATTTGGAGAAGCCTTGCCGATGGGGTGTGATGATACGGAATGGGGTCGCCAGATAAATCGACGCGTCGAGTTGTGGGTTGCACAGCGCCGCTAAAGTAATCCTGCGGCGCGGAAGCTTAGCTCGCGTGATTTTCCGATAATCAGATGGTCATGCACCGTGATATCCAATGCAGCTGCGGCATCGTTGATCTGGCGCGTCATGTCGATATCGCTGTCCGAGGGGGTCGGGTCACCAGACGGGTGATTGTGCACCAAGAGGAGCGCGCTTGCGTTCAATTCAAGAGCACGCTTCACAACCTCGCGTGGGTAGACCGGCACATGATCAATGGTACCTTTTCCCTGCGCCTCGTCTGCGATGAGGGTATTCTTGCGATCAAGATAAAGCACCCTGAACTGTTCGGTGTCACGGTGCGCCATGACGGTGTGGCAGTAATCCAGAACCGCGTCCCAACTGGAAATGACGTGCTGCTGCATGACTTTGGCGCGGGCAAGTCGTTGCGAAGCGGCCTCGATAAGTTTGAGCTCACAAACGACAGCGTTGCCGACGCCATTAATCTGCAAAAGGCGGGATGGCGCGGCCGAGACGACGCGATTGAAATCCCCAAACGTGTCAATCAATGCCCGCGCCAAAGGTTTCACGTCTTGTCGCGGGATGGCGCGAAACAGCACCATTTCCAGCATTTCATAATCTGGCAAGGCATTTGCGCCGCCATCCATAAAGCGCGCGCGCAGTCGTTTTCGATGGTCCGCTATATATGAAGGAAGTTTGCCTTTGGGCGGTAAAGGCGAAGCTGAAACAATCGTCACCTCGTCGCGCCCCGTAAAATCGGACTCGAACAAGGGAAGGGGCATTTCACCCAATGAACCACGCTGCGTCATACGCCCAAACTGGCGTGATTCTCTTTAGGTTTGGTTAATGAAGGGCCAAGACTAGCCCTTCATTCCGTCCCAAAATGTCTTCACCGAGCTAAAGAAGCTGGTGCTTTGCGGGTTGTTATCCTCGGCCAGGTTGTCGAATTCGCGCAGCAGCTCTTTTTGCTTGCTGGTGAGGTTTACCGGCGTTTCGACAGCAAGCTCGATGAACATATCCCCAGCTCCGGCACC
>JBLHNX010000288.1:0-3707 GCA_047622125.1 Paracoccaceae bacterium
CGATGACCGCAAAGTGGATGACGGCGATGGCTCACTCGACATGAGCCAAGCGGCCGTCAAAAAGATGATCGCCGATGCGCGTGAACGTGGCTACATCACCTACGATCAGTTGAACAAAGTGCTGCCGCCCGAACAGGTCAGCAGCGACCAGATCGAAGACGTGATGTCGATGCTGTCCGAAATGGGCATCCAGATCACCGAAGAAGAAGAAAGCGAAGAGGTCGACGACGACGGCAAGGGCCGTGATGTGACGACCACAGGCGGGCCGCGCGAAATCGCGCTGGCGGGCGCTGACAACGAAAAACTGGATCGCACCGACGACCCTGTGCGGATGTATCTGCGCGAAATGGGCAGCGTCGAGTTGTTGTCACGCGAGGGCGAAATTGCCATCGCCAAGCGGATCGAGGCTGGCCGCAACACGATGATTCTGGGCTTGTGCGAAAGCCCTCTGACATTCCAGGCGATCACAATCTGGCGCGACGAATTGCTGTCCGAGGACATCCTGCTGCGCGATGTGATCGACCTTGAGACTACATTTGGCGACCAGCTTGAGGAAGAAGCCGGCGACACGGCCCCCGTGGCCGAAGGTGCGAGCACGAGCGAAGAAAAAGACGACAAGCCCGAACTAGACGCCGACGGCAATCCGATCACCAAGGACGATGACGACGACGACGAGGACGAGCAGGCCAACATGTCGCTGGCCGCGATGGAGGCCGCACTTAAGCCGCGTGTGCTCGAAACGCTTGACGTGATCGCCCGCGACTTTGCCAAACTGTCAGATATGCAGGACGCACGGATTTCCGCGCAACTGAACGAAGATTCCAGTTTTTCCGCCAAAGAAGAAAAGAAATACCAAAAGCTGCGGTCTGAAATTGTGGAATTGGTGAATTCGCTTCACTTGCACAACAACCGGATCGAAGCCCTGATTGACCAGCTTTACGGCATCAATCGCCGCATCATGCAGATCGACAGTTCGATGGTAAAGCTGGCCGACCAAGCCCGCATTAACCGCCGCGAATTTGTCGAGGCGTATCGCGGGCGCGAGCTTGATCCCAACTGGCTTGACGATATGGGCGTAAAGGCTGGGCGTGGCTGGCAGGCGTTTATCGAGCGCTCGACCGGCAAAGTCGAAGAACTGCGCGCTGAAATGGCGCAAGTTGGTCAGTATGTCGGCGTTGATATCACCGAATTCCGCCGTATCGTGCAGCAGGTCCAAAAGGGCGAAAAAGAAGCCCGTCAGGCCAAGAAGGAAATGGTCGAGGCCAACCTGCGCTTGGTCATTTCGATTGCCAAGAAATATACCAACCGTGGCCTGCAATTCCTTGATCTTATTCAAGAAGGTAACATCGGCTTGATGAAGGCCGTGGACAAATTCGAATACCGTCGCGGTTATAAATTCAGCACCTATGCCACATGGTGGATCCGTCAGGCGATCACCCGCTCTATTGCCGATCAGGCCCGCACGATCCGTATTCCGGTGCACATGATCGAAACGATCAACAAGCTGGTGCGCACAGGTCGCCAGATGCTGCACGAAATTGGCCGTGAACCGACGCCCGAAGAACTGGCCGAAAAGCTGCAGATGCCATTGGAAAAGGTCCGCAAGGTGATGAAAATCGCCAAGGAGCCGATTTCGCTAGAGACACCGATTGGTGACGAGGAAGACAGCCAGCTGGGTGACTTCATCGAGGATAAAAACGCGGTTCTGCCGCTGGATTCCGCGATTCAAGAAAACCTGAAAGAAACCACCACACGGGTTCTGGCATCACTGACGCCGCGCGAAGAACGGGTGCTGCGGATGCGGTTTGGCATCGGCATGAACACCGATCACACGCTGGAAGAAGTTGGTCAGCAGTTTAGCGTGACACGCGAACGGATTCGCCAAATCGAAGCCAAGGCGTTGCGGAAACTGAAACACCCCAGCCGGTCGCGCAAGCTGCGCAGCTTTCTGGATCAGTGATAAATGCGGGCGCTTAGGCGCCCGTTTTCACATCACCCCAACGACTACGCTCCGCGCCGGGGGCCACCGGCAACACCGCGCAGCACTATAGCGCGCGGCATAGCCTGCTACCCAAGCCCATCGGGGTAGAACCGTGCCAGCTCGGATTTCAGCGGCCCAAGGTGTTTGTCATAACGCCGCCAGCGCTGCACGGATGTTTGATAGACTGGCTGGCGCACCTGCCACACCGACAAGGTCCGCGCGCGCTTTTCTGAATTCTGAAAATCAAGGCAGGCCGGATCCCAGTCCAGCCCCAGAAAATCAATAACCCGACGTGCAGTACCTTCGGTATCGGCCACGGTATCTTCGTAAGGGACGTCCATGATCTCAATTGGCAGCACCGTCGCCCAGTGTTTCATAAGCTTGTCATAGGCGCAGTAATAGCGGCCAAGATTGCCTAAATCGCGGGTGTAGCTGTGCCATGGTCCCAAGGGCTGCATGTAGCAAGACACGCAGTTGTCCATCGGATCGCGGCGTGCATGCAACACACGACCCTTGGGGAACATCCGTGCAAAAAGTCCAAGTAATTCAAAGTTGTGCAGCTTCTTGTCGACAATGCGTTTGGCATCAGGCGCGGCACCGCGTATTTCGTGCAAGTATTTCTGGGCCAGAATTTCGGTGTCTTTTTGGGTCATGGTTTTGATCATGTGCACAAGTGCTGCACCGTTATGTTCGGGCAGCTTGAGGTCACGCATCATGTTGCTAAGGGCGGCACTTTCGCCGACGCCTGCAACTTCGGAATGTGAGGTCAGAACCTGTTCCAACAATGTGCTGCCCGATCGCGGCATCCCGACGATCAAGACAGGCGTTTCGTCATTCGAACCACCGCCACCGAAATAGTCGGCCCGCGTGATATTACTGCATTGGGCATCAACAAACCCTTGATACCCTTGGCCGTTGTGCAGCACGGTTTCTTCGGCTTTGGCCCGCGCGAACAGATCAAACGCTTCGTCATAGGCAGCCATGTCATCGCGTGCCTTTGCAAGCATCGCCAGTGCCTTGGTCCGGTCGCCCTTCTTTAGGTCTTGCAGGTTTGCCACGATCTTGTCGCGCAAGTGCTGATAGATCGGATCGTCCTCCTGCATCTTGCCGGTCAGGCTGTAAATACTGTGCAATTGCAGATTGTCCGGCTCATCGGCGAAAATATCGCGGCACATGATTTGTGCATCGTCCATGCGACCGGCGGCGCGCAGCACCGTTGCCAGTTGCAAGCGTGATTGCAGATGATTGGGGCGAATTGCGAGTGCGGCTTGAACGGCGGCGATTGCATCGTCGTGGCGATCCATCTGATAATAGATGGTTGAGGCAACATAAAGCACATCCGGTTTGCGTGGCGCAAAGGTCATGGCGCGCTTTAGGTGCTTCAGGGCCGTTTCAAAGCGTTTGATGTTGCAGGCCGCCTCGGCCGCCTCAAGATGCGCGCGCACGGATTTGGGTATGATCTTTAGCGCGCGTTCTGCTGCGGTCAGCGCTTGTGGAAAATCATGGGTGACGCGGTTGTGCAATTGCGCAAGCGCAACCCAAACGGCTTCGTCCTTGGGGCGTCGCTTTGCCTCTTCCTCAAGCAGGTGCATCGCATCTTGCTTGCGTCCGGCACTGATCAGCGCATTCAATTGCGCCCCGACGGTGATGGGTTTGCCTGCCATTGCGGCCTCCTGCGTTGGTTGGGTTCTGAAAACCATGTCTGGGCGCTGCAAT
Source organism: Paracoccaceae bacterium (assembly GCA_047622125.1). Taxonomy (GTDB): domain Bacteria; phylum Pseudomonadota; class Alphaproteobacteria; order Rhodobacterales; family Rhodobacteraceae; genus SW4. Next base: position 3,698 of record JBLHNX010000288.1, read on the forward strand.
CAAGGCGCAG
>JBLHNX010000289.1:0-3678 GCA_047622125.1 Paracoccaceae bacterium
GGACCGGTATCAAAGCGCTTTTTGTCTGTTGTTTGGTCAAAAGATGGATGCATTTGCAGAACTGCGAAGGCAAACAGGGCAGGTCTCGGTCGCGCCCGCCTTGGCGGTGCGGACGGCACAGTAGGGCCGTGGGGTGAAACCCCGCCCTACGGGGTGTTAGCTATTCCCACCTCGAAACATCGCTGCATCCGCAGCGGCGCGGCGGATCGCGTTGGATTTATGCACCGTCTCTTGGTATTCGGCTTCGGGGTCGCTGTCATAGACCACGCCGCCGCCCGCCTGAATATATAGCTTTTCGTCTTTCAAAACGGCGGTGCGCAGGGCGATGCACATGTCCATGTCGCCGTTGGCTGAAAAGTAGCCACAGCCGCCGCCATAGACGCCGCGTTTTTCGGGCTCCAGCTCGTCGATGATCTGCATCGCGCGGACCTTTGGTGCGCCGGACACGGTGCCTGCGGGCATGCCGGCGAAAAACGCCGAGAGCGCGTCTTGATCTTGCGCCAATTCGCCCACCACGTTGGAGACGATATGCATGACGTGGCTATAGCGTTCGACGATGAATTGTTCGGTCGGTTTCACCGTGCCGATTTTGGCGACACGCCCCACGTCGTTGCGGCCCAGATCAAGCAACATCAGGTGTTCGGCGAGCTCTTTTTGGTCGGCCATCAGATCGACTTCGTTGGCATCATCCTCGGCCACCGTAGCGCCGCGCGGGCGTGTGCCAGCGATCGGGCGGATGGTGATTTCATTGCCAAACACGCGGACCAGAATTTCAGGGGACGCGCCGATCACCTGAAAATCGCCAAAGTTGAAAAAGAACATGAACGGCGACGGGTTGGTGCGCCGCAAACTGCGATAGAGCGCAAAGGGTGGCTCAAGGAAATCCTGCGTCCAGCGCTGCGACGGAACGACCTGAAAAATGTCACCTGCGCGGATGTAGTCTTTGGCCTTTTCCACCGCCGCCAGATAATCGGCGTGGGCAAAATTGGAGACGGGCGCGCCAGCCTCGCGGGCCTGACCCAATGCGCGGCTGTCCAGCGCAGGGTTTTCCAGCGCGCGCTGCGCATCCATCACCCGTTCGCCGGCTTGGGCGTAAGCGGCCTTGGCCGACAGACCGGACGCAGCATAGGCGGGGGCGACCAAAATCACATCACCCTTCACGCCGTCCAACACGGCCACCACAGAGGGGCGCATCATCACCGCATCAGGCAGGCCCAGCGGGTCGGGGTTCACGTCGGGCAGGTGTTCAACCAGCCGGATCATGTCATAGCCCAGATAGCCAAACAGACCGGCGCTGGCAGCAGGCAAATCAAGCGGCAGATCAATCCGGCTTTCGGCGATCAGGGCGCGCAGCGTATCGAGCGGATTACCGTCAAGGGGGGCAAAGGCATCCTCGTCAAAGCGCGCAGTACGGTTCACTTCGCTTTTGGCGCCGTGACAACGCCAGATCAGATCGGGCTTTAGGCCGACGATGGAATACCGCCCGCGCACTTCACCGCCAGTGACGCTTTCGAGCATAAAGGCATCTTTACCCGCGTTGGCCAGCTTGAGCATCAGCGACACGGGCGTGTCCAGATCAGCGGCCAGACGGGTATAAACCACCTGATTTTCACCCGCGTCATAGCGGGCGGCAAAGCTGTCGAAATCAGGGGTAAGTGCCATGAGTGCGCCCTATTGGAAGGTTGCGTGCACCGCGTTTACGGCGTTCTGGTTAATCTCAACGTCGGTGCGGATTTGCACGTCGCGGTTAAAGACCTCGAAGATGTCCTGCGCGATACCAGCGGCTGCTGTTTCGGCGATACGAGCGCGGTCAGCAGCAACAGTCTCATCGGCCATATCGGGGGCGGCACTGGCATCAAGGCGGACGATAATTGCGCCGTTACCTGCGCGGTCAATTACTGCCACATCCCCAACGGCCATGTCAAAGATCGAAGCAAGGAAACCGGGAGGTGTGCCTTCGATAAAGCCACGACGGGTCTGTGCGGCCTCGATTGTTGGCGACAGACCAAGGGCCCCAAGATCGGTGTCGCCGTCAATCTGATCGGCCAATTCGCGGGCTTGCGCCATGATCATGTCTTGGGTCTGGGCGGCTTCCCATCCGGCAATCACCTCGGTGCGGACATCGTCCAGCGCGCGCAGTTGTGGCGCGACAATCGCGTCAACTTGCAGGGCGAATATACCACCATCTTCCAGTTCCAGAAGTTCTGGAAAGGCACCGACTTCGGTCGTTGCGATGGCGTCGCGGAATGCGGCATAGGCGGCGATCCCGTCTTCAACATCCGCGCTCCATGACAGAGTAGCCAGTTCCATATCCGTGCGATCAGCCAGATCGGCAAGCGTCGCGCCACCGGCCAGCAGATCGTTCACGCTATCAATGCTGTCTTCGATAATGCGGCGGGCGCGGGCCGCGGCGCGTTCTGCACGCAGATCATCGCGGGCCTCCTCAAAGGTGACTTCCTGTGCGGCCAGAACCGCATTCACACGAAATAGTGCCGGACCAAGTGCGGTATTAAGCGGGCCAACGACTGCGCCGGTTTGCGCGGCAAAAACAGCTTCGCCAGCCGTGCGCAATTGCGCCTGATCCACATCGCCCATATCGACCTGCGCCAGTTCAAGGCCGCGTTCACTTACCAAAGTTTCAAAATCAGCGTCGCCAGAAGCCACGCGATCAGCCGCTGTTTGCGCCTGTGCGTCATCGCCAAACACCAGACGTTCCACAAGGCGGCGTTCAGCCTGCACAAAATCGTTGATGTTGTCGGCGTAGGCTTGGCGCAATTCGTCTTCGTCGATTGTGACGGCGTCTTGAATCATTTCTGGCGTCAGGTGGGCATAGGTAATGTCGCGCGTTTCAATTGTGGTGAACGGCGCGGGGTTGGCTTCGTAAAATCCGGTCAGGTCGCCGTCGGATGGTTCCGACAATGGTGCGCTGAGCTGATCTGCACCCACCACGGCCCATGTGAAGCTGCGGCTTTCACCCGAAAACATCGCCAGCGCCCCGGCCAATGCGTCGGGCTGTGGAACGCCTGACACAACGGCACCTTGCAACAACGTGCGGGCCATTTCTTCACGCAGGCCGGTTTCAAATTCGACCTCGGTCAGGTTGGCACTGCGCAGGGCCTGGGCGTAGCCGTCCCGGCTAAACGCGCCATCAACCCCGCGAAACGCTGGTACTTCAAGAACTTGAGTGCGCACGCGGGCATCGCCAACTGACAGGCCCAGCACTGCAGCTTCGTTATCTAGTGCGCGCGCAGCGATCACTTGATTCAGCACTTGTTGGTCCAACCCGATGGATTGTGCCTGCACAAAGCTGATCGGCGTGCCGATTGTGGCCTCAAAGCTGGAAATTTGGTCGCGCAGCGCGTTCTGGTAATCGCGGATCGCGATTTCCTTTTCGCCAACCGTGCCAAGGGTGCGCACATTGCCCGAAAGCCCTGCGGCGCCAAAGCCCATCAACCCGACGAACAACAGGCCCAGAATGATCCAGACAAAGAAGCTTGAGGTCTTGCTGCGTGCCATGTTTTCGGTCCCTGACGTTGTCGGTTTTGTGCGTTTGTCGGCACTGTCTAAGTTGGTGTGCGCGGGGGTGCAAGTATCAGTCGGGCAGGGCGGTAAGACGGTCAAACAATTGCCCCACCCCGGCGCGGTCGATATTGGCAAATGCAATGCGCAACTGGCGCG
>JBLHNX010000290.1:0-3649 GCA_047622125.1 Paracoccaceae bacterium
TTGTCCATGTCGATACCACGTTCGTTTGCGGCCTCTTGATACCAGCGTGACAGGCAGTTGCGGCAAAACCCTGTCAAGTTCATCATGTCGATGTTTTGCACATCGGCGCGGTCTTGCATCAGGTGCTTTTGCAGGCGACGAAACGCGGCGGCTTCGATTTCAAGCTGGGTCTGGGCGTCCATCGGGGTCACTCCTGTCGGGATCAAAGGTTGGCGCGAATGCGCGCTGCTTCAAGGATGGGGGCAAGGCGTTCGGCCCACGCGATCTGGTCCTCGAAAGTATCAATCAGGTCGTTACGCAGTTCAATCAGCGCATTCGGGCGGCCCATTTGTAGCGCGTGGCGGTCAACTGTGTCGCCGGGCAGGTGGCCCGCGTAGGGTTCATTGTCGCCAACCGTCAGATCAGATTCCAGTCGAAGCAAGTCAATCAACGGGTCCGACAGACGATCGTCGCCTTCGTGTAGAATACCAATTTGCCACGGGCGTGGCGGGCGGCCGTTTAGCCGCGATGTAAAGCTGTGGACTGACAAAATTATCGTGTCATCGCGTCGCGCGGCAAGATCGGTAAGGGCGTCGTGATATGGATCATAAAGTGCGGTCCTGCGGTGGTGTAGTTCATCGACACCTGCGTGACCGTTCGCGGGAATGACCGATCCGTCGTAGATTTTCATCAGCAGGGTCGGGTCGTCCAAACCGCGATTAGGGTCAATCACCAGTCGAGAGAAATTTGTAAGGATCGCAGGCGCATCAAGCAAAGCGGCAAGAGCATGTGTTACGCCCGCCGCACCTACGTCATACGCGATATGGCGATGCATGTCTTCGGCGTGCAGGCCAAGATCGCCACCGTTCACCCAATCAGGCACCGTGTTCGCGGCGTGGTCGCAGGTCAGCAGCCATTTCGCCGGACGTTCAGCGCCAACAATTTCAAAAGGTTCGTAGGTCAATGTCTGTTCCAGCGCGTATGATGTTTCTCTAATGCATTTAGAATAGTTGTGGCTGGATGTGAATTGCGCAATAAGACCCCAACAGTAGCGTTAGCGGTAACGGCGCGCGAAAACCCCAATAAGGACGGCCCTGATGAAACGCTCTCGGAATGTGAAAATCGTCGCAACGCTTGGGCCTGCGTCCAATGACTACGATATGATCCGTGCATTGCACGAAGCAGGAGCCGACGTGTTCCGCCTGAACATGAGCCACGGCGATCACGAAGAAATCCGCGCCCGTCATGCGATTATTCGCAAGATCGAGGTCGATCTGGGCAGCCCGATTGCCATTCTGGCCGACCTTCAGGGCCCTAAGTTACGCTTGGGCGTTTTCGCAAACGACGAAGAAGAGCTGAAAGTGGGCGATGCATTCCGTCTGGACCTGAGCGATGTGCCCGGTGATGCAACCCGCGTGCAGCTGCCCCACAAGGAGATTTTCGACGCTCTTGAGCCGGGTTCCCATCTGTTGGTCAACGACGGCAAGATCAAGCTGCGCGTCAAAGACTGTGGTGCAGATTTTGCCAATTGCGAAGTGACCGTGGCGGGCACGGTGTCCAACCGCAAGGGCGTGAATGTGCCCGATGTCGTGCTTCCGCTCGCCGCTTTGTCAGACAAGGACCGCAGGGATCTGGAGTTTGTTTGCGATCTGGGCGTCGATTGGCTTGCGTTGTCATTCGTGCAGCGCCCCGCTGACGTGGACGAGGCCCGCAAGTTGGCCAAGGGCCGCGCGGCGATCATGTCCAAGATCGAAAAACCTGCGGCCGTTAAGGCATTTGACGACATTCTGGCGGTGTCTGATGGCATCATGGTTGCCCGTGGCGATCTGGGCGTTGAACTGCCCGTGCAGAACGTCCCGCCGATCCAGAAACAACTGGTACGCAAGTGCCGTGCGGCTGCCAAGCCGGTGATCGTTGCGACACAGATGCTGGAATCGATGATCGACAGCCCGATGCCCACGCGCGCCGAAGTGTCCGACGTTGCGACGGCTATCTATGAAGGGGCTGACGCGATCATGCTTAGCGCGGAAAGCGCCGCAGGGTCGTTCCCGATCGAAGCTGTGCAGACGATGGATAACGTCGCCCGCGAGGTCGAATCTGACCCGACGTATCGCGACATCATCGAATCGTCGCGTCGCGCAGATCGCAAAAGCGTTGCGGACGGAATTGTCTCGGCGGCGCGTGAAATTGCGGAAACCACTGATATTAAGGCAATCTGCTGCTATTCCCAATCGGGCACGACAGCCCTGCTTGTGGCCCGTGAACGTCCGCGTGTGCCGATCATTGCTCTTACAACGATTCAAAAGACCGCGCGCCGATTGTGCCTTACTTGGGGGATGAATTGTGTGATGTCGGGCGATGTTAACCGCTTTAAGTCCGCCGTGATCGAGGCCGTCCGCGCCGCCCTCGCGCAAGGGGTTGCGACCGAAAAGGACATGATCGTTGTCACTGCAGGTGTGCCGTTCAACACCCCTGGATCGACGAACATCCTGCGCGTCGCCCCCTGTGAGGAACGTTTGATTTATGCCGCCGAAGCAGAGTAACCTTTGCCCACTGTAAGGGTTGAAAGGTTGGCAAAATGAATCCTGACGTCATGTTTGTTATCGGATTGGTGGTCTCGGTCTTTTCGATCCCGCCTATTCTGGGTGCTTTCGCCGATGGCCGTGCGCCGCGTGCCGCTGCCATCACGATTCTCATTGGCGGCGGGCTGATTGCCCTTGCCGTCAGCCAGAAACCCAGCGGCTATTCGATCAGCGAAATCCCGGATGTGTTTGTGCGGGTCGTGGGGCAGTATATCCGCTAAATCCGCTTGCTTTGCATTGCTGTGCATCCTATAGCACCGCTTCAACCCGCGCGTCCGGCCGAAATGGCATGCCGAGTCGCGCGACCGACCGACCCATAGAGGAGACGGAAATGCCGAAGATGAAGACAAAATCGAGCTGCAAAAAGCGGTTCAAGATCACGGCTTCTGGCCGGATCAAAGCTGGTCAGGCAGGCAAACGCCACGGCATGATCAAGCGTTCTACCAAATTCATTCGTGACGCACGCGGCACGACAATCTTGTCCAGGGCTGATGAAAAGATCATCAAGCCTATGATGCCATACGCGCGCTAGGGGGAACGGAATATGCGAGTTAAAGGCGGAACCGTCACCCATCGTCGTCACAAGAAGGTCACTGATGCGGCCAAAGGCTATTATGGCCGTCGCAAAAATACCTTCAAAGTTGCAGCGCAGGCTGTCGACAAGGCGAACCAATATGCAACCCGTGACCGCAAGAATCGCAAGCGCAACTTCCGTGCGCTTTGGATCCAGCGGATCAACGCAGCTGTGCGCAGCCATGACGAAGCGCTGACATACAGCCGCTTTATCAACGGTCTGTCGCTGGCCGGTATCGAGGTCGACCGCAAGGTTCTGGCCGATCTGGCCGTGCACGAGCCCGAAGCGTTTGGCGCGATCGTAAAGCAAGCTCAGGCTGCTTTGGCGTAAGACGTCACAACGCAGAATTACGAAAGGCCGCTCCAGAAATGGGGCGGCCTTTTTAGTTGGTCGGTCCGGTAGGATTTGACGTGCATCGACATTTACTTTTCGCCGAACATAATCTATAATTGCTCTTATGAGATTGACTTGTTTTATACGTCTTCCAAATTGAGAGAACTTGTTATGTAGGAAA
>JBLHNX010000291.1:0-3602 GCA_047622125.1 Paracoccaceae bacterium
CCCTATTCGTTCACCGCCCGCCCGTGGGAGCTGACCAAGACCGAAAGCATCGACGTAATGGATGCGCTTGGCGCCAACATCCGTGTGGATACCAAAGGTCGCGAAGTTATGCGGTTCTTGCCGCGCAACCATGACGGCGTGAACGAGGAATGGATTTCCGACAAGACGCGGTTCGTTTGGGACGGTTTGCGTCGCCAGCGTCTTGATACGCCCTATATCCGCGAGGGCGGCAAACTGCGCCCCGCCACATGGCCCGAAGCATTGTCTGCGGCAGCCGCTGCAATGAAGGGCAAAAAAATTGCGGGCCTCGTCGGTGATCTGGCCCCGGTCGAAGCTGCGTTTGCGCTAAAGCAGTTGGTTGAGGGGCAGGGCGGCAACGTCGAATGCCGCACCGATGGCGCGAAACTGCCAGCGGGCAATCGCTCGGGGTATGTTGGTACCGCCTCTATAGCTGATATCGACACTGCCGACAAAATCCTGCTGGTCGGCACCAACCTGCGCACTGAATCCCCTGTGTTGAACGCACGTGTCCGCAAGGCATGGGCACGCGGCGCTGATGTGATTGTTGTCGGTGAAAAGGTCGATCTTACCTACGAATATGAACACATGGGCACCGATCGCGCCGCACTTGATCATGTTGCAGGGCTGGATATGTCCGCGCTGCAGGATTTGAACTGTATTTTGATTGTCGGTCAGGGCGCACTGCGCGAGGCCGATGGTGAGGCCGTTTTGGCGACGGTTCAAGCCATTTGCGAAAAGTCAGGTGACAAGAAACTGATGGTCGTGCACACCGCCGCTGCCCGCGTGGGCGCGATGGATGTGGGCGCTGTGACGACAGGCGGCATGGCCGCCGCTGTGGACGGGGCCGATGTGGTTTACAACCTCGGCGCCGACGAAGTCGACGTCGCGGCTGGACCGCTCGTGATTTACCAAGGCTCGCACGGGGATCGCGGTGCGCATCGCGCCGATATCATTCTGCCCGCTGCCGCCTATACCGAAGAAAACGGGCTGTTCGTGAACACCGAAGGCCGCCCACAACTGGCCATGCGTGCAAGTTTCGCACCGGGCGAGGCCAAGGAAAACTGGGCCATTTTGCGTGCACTTTCTGCAGAACTGGGCGCGACATTGCCTTATGACTCGCTCGCAGCATTGCGCACGGCGCTGATCGGCGAAGTGCCGCATCTGGGTGACATCGACGTCGTTGCGCAAAACGACTGGCAGCCTTTGCCGGCGAAAAAGATGGGCAAGGCTGATTTCGTGAACGCGGTGACGGATTTCTACCTGACCAACCCGATCGCACGCGCCAGCACGATTATGGCTGAACTTTCGGCCAACGCCAAAGCGCGGGCAAGCGCGCCAATGGCCGCTGAATAGGTGATCCGCGCAACCCTCATATCCCTTGCGGCATTTGCTGCTGCTGGCTGCACCCAAGCAGACGGCGCAGATGTGTCCCAAGCGCAGTTTTCACCCGCATATGCGGGTGTGGAAACGCGGCTGCTGGATGGGGATCTGGTGAACTTCCGCGTCGCCATGCAAGGCGCGCGCGGGGCCGAAGATGTAAGTAAATACGCCGAATGCGCCGCTGCCCAATACACACTGATCCGAGGTTACGGTTTTGCCCGCCATGTGCGGACGCAAGTGGCCGAAGAGGGTGGAATTTGGCGCGCGGATGCTGTCTACACGATCTCGTCGGCTTTGCCGCGGGGATTGCGCACAATTGACGCCGAAGTGACTGTCGCGGATTGCGGCACTAACGGCATACCAACGGTCTAAGGGGACTGACGCATGGTTGAATTCTTTACCACGACGAACCTTGGCATTGTCCTGCTGATACTTGGGCAATGTTTACTGGTTCTGGTCCCGCTCTTGGTTGCGCTGGCCTTCTTGATGTATGCCGACCGCAAGGTTTGGGCCGCTGTGCAGATGCGCAAGGGCCCTAACGTGGTTGGACCGTTTGGTCTGCTGCAAAGTTTCGCGGATTTCCTGAAATACATCGTCAAGGAAATTGTTGTGCCTGCGGGGGCCGACAAGTTTGTATTCTTCCTTGCACCGATGATCACCTTTGTGATGGCCGTGATCGCATGGGTCGTGATCCCGTGGAACGACGGCTGGGTGATCGCCGATCTGAACGTTGCGATCCTTTATGTGATGGCCGTGTCATCGCTTGAAGTTTACGGCGTGATCATGGGTGGTTGGGCGTCGAACTCTAAATATCCGTTCCTTGGCTCGCTGCGCTCAGCCGCACAGATGATTTCCTACGAGGTCAGCCTTGGGTTGATTATTATCGGCATCATTATCAGCACGGGGTCGTTGAATTTCGGCGATATCGTCGCCGCGCAGGATGGTAGCTATGGTATCTTTAGCTGGTACTGGCTGCCGCACTTCCCGATGATGTTCTTGTTCTTTATCAGTGCCTTGGCTGAAACAAACCGCCCACCGTTCGACCTTCCCGAAGCGGAAAGCGAACTGGTTGCGGGCTATCAGGTTGAGTATTCATCCACGCCCTTCCTGCTGTTCATGATCGGCGAATTGATGGCTGTCGTGCTGATGTGCGCACTGGTGTCTTTGCTGTTCCTTGGCGGCTGGTTGTCACCAATTCCGGGCCTGCCAGACGGCATCCTGTGGCTGATCGGCAAGATGCTGTTCGCCTTCTTTATCTTCGCGATGATCAAGGCGATCACACCGCGCTACCGCTATGACCAATTGATGCGTCTGGGCTGGAAAGTCTTCCTGCCAATGTCGCTGTTCTGGGTCGTGCTGGTGTCGTTCTTGGCAAAATTCGAATTGTTCGGCGGCGCCTATGCCCGCTGGGCTGTAGGAGGCTGATATGACCCAGATGGATTATACCCGCGCCGCGAAATACTTTCTGTTGGCGGATTTCGCCAAAGGGTTTGGGCTTGGGCTCAAGTATTTCTTTTCGCCCAAGGCTACGCTGAATTACCCGCATGAAAAGGGGCCATTGTCGCCTCGTTTCCGTGGTGAACACGCGCTGCGCCGGTATCCCAATGGCGAAGAACGCTGCATTGCTTGTAAATTGTGCGAGGCCGTGTGCCCCGCCCAAGCGATCACGATTGACGCGGAGCCGCGCGATGACGGGTCACGGCGCACCACGCGCTATGACATCGACATGACCAAATGCATCTACTGCGGCTTCTGCCAAGAGGCCTGTCCGGTGGATGCGATTGTCGAGGGGCCGAATTTCGAATTCAGCACCGAAACCCGCGAAGAACTGTATTACGACAAAGAGAAACTGCTCGATAACGGCGACCGCTGGGAAGCCGAGATTGCCCGCAACCTTGAATTGGACGCGCCCTACCGATGAGCGATGAAAACCCCTTTGAAGCGATGATGAAAGCTGGTCAGGACTGGGCCAAGATGATCAATCCTGCGCTGGAAAAATTCACTGCTGGTGATTTCGAAGGGATGTTCCCGACCATGTCCAAGGACATGATGGAACAATTCATGGGCAAAGGTTTGAACCCCGAAGGGTTGGACGCCAAGACGAAATTATTGCTGACGCTGCAAGGGCTTACCATTCAGGGTGCCATCGCGGAAGCACAGATCAAACTGACCGTGCGCCACGCCGTTGCAGCGGGCGCAAC
>JBLHNX010000292.1:0-3601 GCA_047622125.1 Paracoccaceae bacterium
TGAAACTTGAGGTCGGGCGCAATCTGCAAACCGATGACATCCCCGGCCCTAAGGTTGATTTCGTGGTCTACGGAGAATTCGAAGACGCAGCACAGATGGCTGCGTTCAAGGCGCACCCGCTTTATGCGGAATCGATCCGCATCGTGCGACCCCTGCGCGATTTGCGCGTGTCAGCCGACGTCGTTGTCGCGGCGGCGATTGGTGATCACTAACCTGGCGGGATTTACGAAATGGAGCGGGCGAAGAGATTCGAACTCTCGACCCTAACCTTGGCAAGGTTATGCTCTACCCCTGAGCTACGCCCGCATCCGTTTCGTGTGGCTGATCTATATTTGTGGGCGGGGCACCGCAAGGCCCTATTTCAGAATTTACGCGACTTTTTCTGTCGGAGGCCGTGGCTTAGGGGGCGGGGGCCGCAGCGCCTAGGGGGTTGCGTCGGGCAGCGCCGCGTTGCCAGTGAAAACCTGCGCATTTAGCCCCACGTCTTCGGAATGCGCGATCACCCCGTCAGGGGCCAGTAAAAGAACGCCATAAGCGCCCGGTTCATCGACCGAAATCGTCGAATCGTGGCTGCGCAAGTCCAGCGGGGCTTGATGGCAGGTGCTTTTGAACAGTGTGAAGGGAATGCCAGCCGTGCTTCCCGAAATCGTGCGATGTACATGGCCGCAGAACAGATGCGCGCGCGGATGGGCCGCCAACAACGTGATCATCGACTCGGCGCCGTCCAGAATGCGAATGCCGTCCATTCCGGGCAGACCAATGTCCATTGGTGGATGATGTGCAAAGACCAATGGAATGCGCCCGTCTGCACCATCTAATGCATCGCGCAGAAAGGCCTGACGTGTCGCACAAAACTGGCCTGCGTGGCCGCGCAGCCCCTCAAGGTCGGATAGCGTATCAAGCGTGATCAATCGGTGCGTTGGCAAATCCGTGATCGCCTGCACAAAGCCGCCTGCGCTGTTGGGGGCGTCGGGAAATGCGGCGCGAAACCCTGCGCGCGCATCATGGTTGCCGATCATCGGGATCACGGGGATTGGCAGATCGCGCAGGGCCCTGACCAATTGCGCGTATTCAGCCGCTTTGCCCGAATGCGTCAGATCTCCCATCACCACGAGCGCTGCCGCGTCCCCGTGATGGGTTAGCGCGTGATCAAGTGCCACTTGCAACCGCGCGAACGGGTCCAGCCCAATAATTGTTTCCCCAGGGCTGCGCAGGTGCAAGTCTGTGAGAACTAGGATCTTTTGAAAGCCGCTCACCACGAGAGGGCGCCCAGATGCCCAAACGTGTGAGGAGATGTCTTGCTGTCAAGACGCCGGGCCACAAGGCAAAGCCGCGAGGGCGGGGCATTTCGTATCGCGTAAAGCATCATCAGGCCCTTTCAAGCAGTGACCCTCATAACAGCGCGATTCGCGGGGCGGGGGCAATAAGCCAAGCGCCCCAAACGGATCAAAAGTCTGCGTAGGCCTTTAATCAGAAAGGGCGCATTTTCTAGCTCACTCCAACTCGATCAGCAGGTCTTTGGCGTCAATCTGACTACCTGCCGCCACATGCACGGCCTTGACGACCGCGTCGCGTTCCGCGTGGATGCCGGTTTCCATCTTCATGGCTTCGATCGTTAACAACAGGTCACCCTTTTTGACTGCTTTACCGACAACCGCCGCCACACTGGCCACAACGCCGGGCATTGGCGCGCCGATGTGATTGTCGTTGCCAGCCTCGGCTTTCGGGCGCTGGGCTGTCGTCGCCTTGACCAAACGGTTGGGCACACGGATCGTGCGCGGCTGGCCGTTGAGTTCAAAGAACACCTTCACCTCGCCGTCTTCGGTTGTTTCGCTCATCGCTTGCAGCCGGATTTCCAGCGTCTTGCCGGGGTCGATTTCGGCGGTGATTTCTTCACCAGCTTGCATGCCGTAAAAGAATGTCCGCGTCGGCAGCGTGCGCACGGGGCCATAGGCCTCGTGGCGCGCCGCGTAATCGGTGAACACCTTGGGATACATCAGGTATCCGTTCAGATCCTCGTCATCAAAGCTGCTCTCGGGGAATTTTGCTGCCAACTCCTTGCGGGCTGCGTCCAGATCGGCGGGCGGCAAATGCTTGCCGGGCCGTTCCAGATTTGGCTTTTCGCCCTTCAGTACCTTTTTGACGATTCCTGCAGGAAACCCGCCGGGAGGTTGGCCAAGATTGCCACGCATCATGTCGATGACACTGTCTGGAAAGGCCACATCGGTCTTCGGGTCTTCAACCTGTGCGCGCGTCAGCCCTTGGGCGACCATCATCAGCGCCATGTCCCCAACAACTTTGGACGAGGGCGTGACCTTGACGATATCGCCAAACATCTGGTTCACGTCGGCGTAGGTCTGCGCGACCTCGTGCCAGCGCTCCTCAAGGCCCAAGGATCGCGCCTGCGCCTTGAGATTGGTAAACTGCCCCCCGGGCATTTCGTGCAAATACACCTCGGAAGCAGGCGCTTGCAGGCCGGATTCGAACGCCGCGTAATGACCGCGCACCTGCTCGAAATAATTGGAAATCTCGCGGATCGCGCCGATATCCAGCCCTGTGTCACGGTCGGTGGATCTCAGAGATTCAACAATCGACCCAAGCGTCGGCTGCGAGGTATTGCCCGAAAAGCTGTCCATCGCCGCGTCGATACAATCAACACCTGCCTCACTCGCTGCCAAAACGGTGGCAATCGCTGCCCCGCTGGTGTCATGCGTGTGGAAATGGATCGGCAAGCCGACCTCGCCCTTAAGCGCGGTAATCAGGGCCGTGGCGGTGCCGTGTTTCATCAACCCTGCCATGTCTTTCAAGCCCAGCACATGCGCGCCCGCGGCCTCCAGTTCTTTGGCCATGCCGATGTAGTATTTCAGGTCATACTTTGACCGGTTGGGGTCAAGCATATCGCCAGTATAGCAAATCGTGCCCTCGCAAACCTTGTTCGCGTCAACCACCGCGTCCATTGCCACGCGCATGTTTTCGACCCAGTTCAGACTGTCGAAAACGCGGAACACATCGACGCCGGATGCAGCTGCCTGACGGACAAATTCCTGCACAACGTTGTCGGGATAATTCGTGTAACCCACGCCATTGGATGCGCGCAAAAGCATTTGCGTCATGATGTTGGGCATCTTTTCACGGATGTCGCGCAGGCGCTGCCACGGGCATTCCTGCAAGAAACGGTAAGCCACATCAAACGTGGCCCCGCCCCAACATTCCACAGAAAACAAGCCCGACATATTTGCAGCATAGGTCGGTGCAACACGGATCATATCAATCGAGCGCATACGGGTCGCCAGCAGTGACTGATGCCCGTCGCGCATAGTTGTGTCGGTGATCAAAAGCTGCTGCTGGTCGCGCATCCAATTGGCCACGGCCTCGGGGCCACCTTGATCCAGAATTTGTCGCGTTCCGGGGGTGACGTTTTCCACAAATGACACAGGCGGCTTGGGCAATTTGAGATCAGCATGGGGCAGGGGACGTCCGGCAGTTTCAGGATGCCCGTTCACCGAAATATCCGCCACATAGGTCAGGATTTTCGTCGCACGGTCACGGCGTTTCTTAAAGTCGAACAGCTCCGGCGTCTCGTCGATAAACTTGGTGTGGT
>JBLHNX010000293.1:0-3565 GCA_047622125.1 Paracoccaceae bacterium
GCAGCCAACCGTCAGATCTACGAATACTTCCTCGGGCGCCTCAAAGAGACATCGGTCCAAGAGGGTATTCAGCAAGCCGATGCGCGGCTGTTGTCTGCGGCGATGATCCCCGAGGTTCCTTCGACTCCTCGTCCAACGCTTGCAACAATTCTCTGCGCGGCGGTCGGGGCTTTTGTCGCGGCTATATCTGTTATTGCCCTCGAAGCGCGCACAGCAACGTTCCGCACCGCCGAAGCGCTCGAGGCAGCAACGGGGTTGCCTGTCCTCGGGCAGATCCCGCTCATTCCAGTGCGCCGTCGACAAAGCATTCTCGACTATGTCCGGCAAAAGCCGAACTCTGCTCCGGTCGAGGCGATACGCAACCTACGCACCTCCCTTACGATGACAGGCACCGGTCCCGCCCCGCGCGTGATCATGTCCACGTCTTCGCTGCCCGGTGAGGGTAAGACGACCCATACTCTCGCGCTTGCACAAAACCTAACAGGTGTCAGCGACAAGGTTCTGGTGATTGAGGGGGATATTCGTCGGCGGGTTTTCCAGGAGTATTTCGGTGCCCAGGACACCCCTACGATGATGCAGGTTTTGTCGCGCAAATCCAAACTCGAAGACGCGGTCTGGCACAGCCCAGATCTGGGTTTTGACATCCTGTTTGGTGATGATGCCCCGGAAAATGCCGCTGATATCTTTTCGTCGCGCGCGTTTCGCCAACTGATACGGACCGCGCGCAAATCCTATGATGTTGTCCTGATTGATACGCCACCTGTTCTGCTGGTCCCGGACGCGCGCGTTATCGGGGCGCTTGCAGACGCCATCCTTTATACGGTCCGCTGGGACAAGACCCGCGAAAAACAAGTACTTCAGGGTATCCGCGCGTTTGAAACAGTCGGCCTGCAAGTCACTGGAACTGTCCTTAGCCAGATCAACATGCGTGGTATGAAAAAGTATGGATACGGACAGGACCACGGCACCTATGGAGCGTCGGGGTATTTCCAAAGTTAGGCAAAAGCCGCCGCAGCGCGCCCCGCATGCCGCCCCGTAGCAAGACAAGCCGTGATGAGAAAGCCGCCGGTTGGTGCCTCCCAGTCCAGCATCTCACCGGCGCAAAAGACACCGGGCCGATTGCGTACCATCAATCCCTGATCCAGCGCATCAAACCGAAGACCACCGGCCGTCGAAATTGCCTCGTCTAGTGGGCGTGGACCAAGATGATGGATTGGCAGCGCCTTAAGAAGCCCCTCCAAATCGTCGGGAAAGGGGCGGCCAAATTCATTCACAAGGGCGGCGCGAACGCCTTCAAGGCCAAGCACCTTGCGCAGATAGGTCGCCATACTCGCCTTGCCCTGTGGACGTGAAAGGCGTTGCGCGATCGCTTCTTTTGTCAAATCAGGGAACATATCCACCGTTAGCGGCGCGCCATCCCGCATTGCCTGTGAGACGGCATAGATGCCCCCGCCCTCTAACCCGCGCTTGGATACGATAAATTCACCGCGCCCGATTTGCTGACCCGCTGACAACGCGCACCCTTTTACGGCGGCGCCAAAGTGACGATCCATGTGATCGGACCAGTCGACCACAAACCCCATGTTGGACGGCTTAAACGGTGACGTTTGGCCATCAAACTGCGCGGCCCACGCCCCGTCTGACCCAAGCCGCGACCAGCTTGCGCCACCCATTGCCAAAACAACGACGTCCGTTGTGATCCGTTCTGGACCATTCGGTGTTTGAAAAACTGCTGCTGGTCCGTCCCACCCTGTCCAGCGCCAGCGTTGATGCAGGGTCACGCCCAACCCCGCCAGCCGCGACAGCCATGCACGCAAAAGCGGAGAGGCCTTCATCGCCGTTGGAAAAACGCGCCCCGATGATCCTGTGAAAACATCCTGACCCAGCCCGTGCGCCCATTCCTTGACTTGCTTCGGGCCAAAGTCATTCAAGGCTACACGCAAAGCATCCGGCAACACGGGGTAGGCCGCATGAAACGCGACGTTGTCCAAATCCATCGTCAGATTCAGGCCCGATTTTCCCGCCATAAGGAACTTGCGCCCAGGAGACGGCATCGCATCGGCAACAACCACTTGCAATCCGGCAAGCGCCAGCGCTTCAGCCGCCATCAGGCCGGCAGGACCAGACCCGACAACAAGTGCGGTTTTCGTCACGATGATTGCCCCGGGAAACCGCCCTTAATTTCGACTACGCGCTGTGGGAACGGTATCTCGATGCCCTCGGCCTTAAGTGCATTCCAAATCAGGAACAGCACATCCGAGGTGTATTTGTTGCGCCCGTCATCCAACCCGTTCACCCAGAATTCAACGGCGAAATCGACACCGTTGTCGCCAAACCCGCGCAATTCACAATCGGGCGGATACGGTTCGCTCAGCACGTCTATGTGCGTGGCAACGGCTGCCTCGACAATTGCGGGCACAAGGTTGATGTCGGTGTCGTAGCTAACTGAAAATGGCGCTTCGTACCGATTAGCCGATCCCGAATCCGAATAGTTGACGACCCGCGTGGTGATGAAATCTTCGTTTGGAACAACGATCCAGCGCCCGTCAAAGGTTTCAAGGATCGCCGCGCGCGCCGTCATTTTGACAATCTTGCCTGCTTCGCCACCATCAAGTTCCACGAAATCGCCGACCGTCGCCTGCCCTTCAAGCAGCAGGATCACGCCAGAAATAAAGTTCGACGCGATCTTTTGCAGACCGAAACCAAGTCCAACACCAACTGCGCCGCCCAACACCGCAAGTGAGGTGAGCGAGATGCCCATGATGTTCATCAAGACCAGAAACGCGACGCCGAAAATCGCGATTTCCGCCGTCTTCGCCGCAAGTTGCCGCGTTGCTGGGCGCATTTCTTCTTGTCCGGATAGAAATTGAGTAGACTGATCATTGGACCAGCGGCCGAACCAAAAGATGATTCCCGCAACTACGATAAACTGCAACAACCACAATAGGTTGAACGACAAGTTGCCCAACGGTACGACTGTCGCTTCAAGCCGCGCCGCCACGGGGACAAGCAGGCCAAGTGCGTAGAATGCCGCCATCGGAACCAGCACATATTTGCCCAACAAGCGTAGAAACGGATCTTTCAAGATGTCGCGCGCCAAGGCGCGGACTGCCAAGAAAAGGAACACCCGCTTGCCAAAGGCAATCACCGCCCCCGAGCCAAATAGCGACCGCGTGACCTGTTCACCCATTGCTGTGAATCCGTAGGCAAGAAGCGGCAGCAGCAATGGCAGGAAAATCAGCGCGAAACGCCGTGCCTTGGCCAAGACATTCTGGTTTTCGCTTGCCGGTTTAAGAAGTTGCGAAAGACGTGGCCCTACCTTGCGGGCAAAAACGAGGGCCAGAACGTAAGCCACCACAAGAATTGCAAACTGTGACCAAGCTGCGGGGCTCAGTAACCAATCCTTGGCGAACGTTAAGCCTTGATCAAGGTAGCCCCAAAGCATTTCGCTCATATCGTTACCCTGTTCCAATCGTCCCTCCGAGGTCGCGTGCTGGCGTCATGCACTGCTTTGACGCACCACACAACGTTAGATCATCGCCTTAATGCGAGCCACCAGACCACT
>JBLHNX010000294.1:0-3564 GCA_047622125.1 Paracoccaceae bacterium
CTGCGCATATGATCCTCGCGCAGGGCGATATGTTGTTGGGTCAAAGCAGCCGTGTGCTGACTGACGGTTTCCGCAAAATGCACCCAGACCAGCCAGTCCATCCGATCCAGATCACCCACGGGCCGCCCAAGGCCAAACTCGTCAAACCTTTCACACAGGTATTGCGTGATCGCCCCCGTTTCCGACATCACCTCGCCATCGATTTCCAGCGCCGGAACGCGACCAATGGGATTGAGCGCGCGAAACGCGTCCATCCGCAGCGTCTGATCAAACGGATAGACGGCAACCTCGAACTCGATCTCTAGCTCGTGCAGCAGCCACAATGAGCGCATGGAACGGGTCTGGTGACAGTGGTGTAGGCGCATCATGTGTCCTCACTTTCGGGTACCAATGTAACAAGCACGGCGCCAGCCACAACCTGACCACCTGCCTTGACCGAAAGCGTGGCAATCACACCGTCACGCGGCGCGCGCAGCACGTATTCCATCTTCATCGCCTCAAGGACGCAAAGGCGATCACCCATCGCCACGGTATCGCCCACGGTCACGGCGACGCTTTGTACAAGACCGGGCATCGGCGCGGCAACGCTATCGCCACCCATGGCAGCACCAGTGTCCCGCATCAAAAGATCGGGGATCGTAAAGGCATAGGTCGGCGCGCCAAAGACCGTGATCTGATCGTTGTGACGGGAAAATTCGCGCGCGCGCTGGTCGTTGAACCACCAAAGCCCTGCGCGCCGTGTGCAGTTTACGGCCTGATCTGCCCATGTCACGACAACTGTGTCGGGATCGGTTTGCTTCAACGTCAGATGCGTATCCGTGCCACCGGTCGCCAGCGTGACCTCCTGTGCGAGCGGCCCCCAGAGGGTAAAGCCAGCCATAGGTCCCTGATCATACCATTGCCCCGTCGCCACAAGGGCCGCCTGTGCGCGGACTTGGGCGGGGGCGGGATCTTGCGCGACCAGCGCATCAAGATCGCGAGCGATCAGGCCGGTATCAACCTGCCCCGCTTGAAACCCTGTATGATCAGCTAGCGATTTAAGAAACCCAAGGTTGGTCACAGTCCCTGCCGCCTGTGTGTCGCCCAAGCCGCGCGACAAGGCCGCAAGTGCTGTTGCGCGGTCCGGCCCATGGGTGATCACTTTGGCAATCATCGGATCGTAGTAGGGCGATATTTCATCCCCTGTTTCAACGCCTCTGTCAGCGCGCACCCCATCAGGAAACGCCAGATGCGCCAGCCGTCCGGTTGCAGGCAAGAACCCAGCTGGCACGTCTTCGGCGTAAAGACGTGCCTCAAAGGCGTGCCCGCTGATGGTCAATGCGTCTTGGGCCAAGGGTAGACCCTGCCCCGCCGCAACACGCAATTGCCACTCGACCAGATCAACGCCGGTAATCGCCTCGGTGACGGGGTGTTCCACTTGCAGGCGAGTGTTCATTTCCATGAACCAGAACCCGTCATCGCGCAGCCCATTTGACCCGTCTACGATAAATTCGACGGTGCCCGCACCGGCATAGCCAATCGCCTTGGCGGCGCGCACGGCGGCGGCGCACATGACCGCGCGCACGCTGTCCGTCATGTCAGGTGCGGGGGCTTCTTCGATGACCTTTTGATGGCGGCGCTGCAACGAACAATCGCGTTCAAACAGATGCACGGCATCCGCACCATCGCCAAACACCTGCACTTCGATGTGGCGCGGGCTGGTAATGTATTTCTCGATCAACACGGCATCGTTGCCAAATGCGGTGCGCGCCTCGGCCCTTGCACTGTCCAGCGCTTGGCCAAAGTCTGCCGCAATCTCCACCAGACGCATGCCCTTGCCACCACCGCCAGCGACGGCCTTGATCATCACCGGATAGCCGATCTTGTCTGCCTCTTGCGCCAGCAATGCATCATCCTGATCAGCGCCATGATAGCCCGGCACCACTGGCACACCTGCCTTTTGCATCAGTGCCTTGGCCGCGTCTTTAAGGCCCATCGCACGGATGGCATCCGCGCTTGGGCCGATAAACACCAGCCCCGCCTTTTCAACGGCGTCGACAAAATCGGGGTTTTCCGACAAAAATCCGTATCCAGGATGGATCGCCTGCGCGCCAGTTTCGAGCGCTGCCGCAATAATCCGGTCTGCGCGCAAATAGCTGTCAGACGGGGCCGCCCCGCCAATATGCACCGCGTGATCCGCCATGCGCACATGCAGTGCGTTTGCGTCCACGTCAGAATAGACCGCGACTGTCTGCACGCCCAGCGCACGGGCCGTGCGGATTATCCGGCAGGCTATCTCGCCGCGATTGGCAATCAAGATACGTGTGAACATCATTCGTCCTTCAAAGCCGAATATTTACGGTAGCGGTGCCGGTAAATCAGGTTGGGGCGATCCCCTTCGATCAGGTAAAAAATCATACCCACAGCCACCAAAGCATCGGCCAGCAACAGAAAATCAGGGTTCGTCCCAATGTTGCGGGCAAAGGCATAAAGCGTGAAACCGGCCATAATAATGGCCACAACAATCGCCCAAGGCATCCGCGCCCAAAGCCCAAGACCAGTCACGAGCGGCAGGGTCGCACCCAGTGCAATCACCCCGATCGGATAGCCGGCAGTGCCAAAGGCCCAAAACTTGAACAGGCCCGAAAGCACCAGATAGGCAATAATCACATAAAGGATCACGCCAAGCTGCCCCTTGGGATGCGCGCGCGCCT
Organism: Paracoccaceae bacterium; assembly: GCA_047622125.1. Classification (GTDB taxonomy): domain Bacteria; phylum Pseudomonadota; class Alphaproteobacteria; order Rhodobacterales; family Rhodobacteraceae; genus SW4. The sequence goes on from JBLHNX010000294.1 coordinate 2,694, forward strand.
GCGTCGGTGTCACATTGACCCATGGAATACCGGAATAAGCATCGGGGCGTTGGTTGTTGTCGGTCATATCGTTCCTTGCTGGAATCGGGGCTGGAATCGGGGCTGGTTGCAGGCTCTCCCGCGCCATTGGCGTTTACATCCTGAACACGCCGAAACGCGTTTCTGGTATCGGCGCATTCAATGACGCCGCTAGTGACAGCGCCAGCACTTGGCGCGATTTGCGCGGATCAATCACCCCATCATCCCACAGACGTGCCGATGCATAAAGCGGATGCGATTGTTCAGCGAACATATCAAGGGTTGGCTGCTTAAACGCGGCTTCCTCCTGGGCTGACCATTGCCCACCTGCCCGTTCAATCCCGTCGCGTTTCACGCTCGCCAAGACACCAGCCGCCTGTTCGCCGCCCATGACGGCCGTGCGCGACGTGGGCCATGACCACATGAAATTCGGCGAATAAGCCCGCCCTGACATGCCATAGTTGCCAGCCCCATAAGACCCGCCAATCACCATTGTGATTTTCGGCACCGATGTTGTGGCAACAGCCGTGACCATCTTGGCCCCGTGGCGCGCGATACCTTCGTTTTCGTATTCGCGGCCCACCATGAATCCCGTGATGTTTTGCAGGAATATCAGCGGGATACGGCGTTGACTGCACAGTTCCACAAAATGCGCGCCCTTCTGGGCGGCCTGTGAAAACAACACGCCGTTATTGGCGACAATCCCGCAGGGCATCCCTTCGATATGCGCAAACCCCGTCACCAGCGTATCACCGAACCGCGCCTTGAATTCATCAAAGCGCGAGCCGTCAACGATGCGCTTGATCACCTCGCGCACGTCATAGGGCGTGCGCAGATCGGCGGGAATTACATC
>JBLHNX010000295.1:0-3541 GCA_047622125.1 Paracoccaceae bacterium
CGATCCCGTCAATCCCAAGATAATCAAAACGATCTATGGCGCCGGTTACATCTTTATCGCGGACCTGACCTGACAAAAGGTCGCAAGCGCGAATATTACGCCATGCGCGCCTACCCGCCAGCCAGTCGTCGCATCAAGAACACCTCGGCCCCGTCCGGTATTTCCTGGGACCAGTCGTCGCGGTAGATCGTCCCATTTATTGCCACGGCGACCTCGTTTTTGAACGGCCCCTCCAGCCCCGGATACCGATCCTGCAACTTGCGCAACAATTCGCGGATGGTGCTTGCCTGCACGCACATATGCTTTTGGTTATCCGCCAGTGGAATAAGGCCGGCCCAAAGCGTCACATCAACCACTAGCCCTTTGCCTGTGCGTTCAGCGCCGCCAGAATACGCGGTGGTGACACCGGAACATGCACCATACGCACGCCAACAGCGTCCGACACTGCATTGGCGACAGCCGCAAGTGGGGGCACGATAGATGTCTCGCCCACGCCACGCACACCGTAAGGGTGATTGGGGTTTGGAATTTCAAGAATTTGCGTATCGATCATCGGCAGGTCAGAACATACAGGGATGCGGTAATCGAGGAAACCCGGATTCTGAAGCCGCCCGTCAGCACCGTAGACGTACTCTTCGTTCAGCGCCCAACCGATCCCCTGCGCAGCACCCCCCTGATATTGCCCTTCGACGTAGGCCGGATGCACGGCTTTGCCCGCGTCCTGAATGACAGTGTATCTGATCACCCGCGTCGCACCCGTTTCCGGGTCTACTTCAACGTCGCAAATATGTGTTCCGAACGAAACGCCTGCGCCGTCCGCGACAAGCTCGCTGTGACCCGCAATTGGGCCGCCGGTGTTACCGGCCTCGGCTGCGATATCCTTTACCGAAAGTGGCGCGCGATTGTCATAACTCGCACCAACGGCCTTGGCGTGACCTTCCTGCCAAACCACGTCTGCGACCGGAATATCCCACATCAAAGCCGCCCGTTCACGCATCGTGACGATGGCGTTTCGCGCAGCCGAGATCGTGGCCATAGACGACGAGAACGTGCCGCGGCTACCGTCCGTCATATCATTATACCCCAAAGTCGATGTATCGGCGATGACTGCTTTCACATCGTCATAGGCGATCCCCAGTTCCTCGGCGGCGATAAGCGAAAGCGACGCCCGCGATCCACCCACATCCACCGTGCCCACGGCCAATGTCACGGTTCCGTCCGCACTGATATTAAGGTCAGTGCAGGTCTGCCCGCCAAAGTTAAACCAAAAACCGCAGGCCATGCCGCGTCCCTGGTTCTTACCCAAAGGGGCGCTCATATGCGGATGGGTTCGGGCGGCTTCGAGAGTTGGGCCAATTCCGATGGGGCCATAAATCGGACCATAGGAAGACCGCGAGCCTTCGCTGGCGGCATTCTTGATGCGCAATTCAACCGAATCCATGCCGATCTTATGGGCCAGTTCATCAATCGCACTTTCGACAGCAAAAGCCGCCATTGGCGCCGAGGGCGCGCGATAAGCGGCCACCTTGGGGCGGTTGACGATAACCTCGAATCCGACTGTTTTGACGTTTTCCAAATCATAACAGGCAAACGATGTCATCGCGCCGGTCTCAGCCCATGAATCTGCATAAGGCCCGCTCGAATAACGCAATTTGGCGAGCGCGGCAGTGATCTTGCCATCCTTGGTCGCGCCGATCTTGACGTCAATCGACGTCTGACTTGTGGGGCCGGAGGCGCGAAAAACCTCTTCGCGCGACATCACCAGCTTAACAGGACGACCCGCCTTGCGTGACAGCGCTAGCGCAAGCGGTTCCGCCCACACATGCGTCTTGCCGCCAAATCCACCGCCGATTTCAGACGACGTGACCCGTAGCTTGGAAACCTCAAGGCCCAACAAGTCAGCGCAGGTCTGGCGGTAAACGAAATGCCCTTGGGTACACACCCACATCTCTGCTGTCCCATCGACATTGCAACTCGCAACACAGGCGTGAGGTTCAATGTAACCTTGGTGGGTCTGCTCGGTCTTGTAGCTGCGCTCAACAATGACTTCAGCCTTGGCAAAGCCTGCTTCGACATCGCCATGGCCAAATTCAGACCGGTTTCCGACGTTCGACGGCGTGGTCGGCGCGGGGTCAATGCCCTGCGTAAAAAGGTTTTCGTCAAGCAATGGCGCATCGGGGGCCATTGCAGCGTCTACATCGACTACATGCGGCAGAACGTCGTATTCAACCTCAATCAGCTTGAGAGCCTCGCGCGCGACTTTGGCGTCAATCGCTGCGACTGCGGCCACCGCATGACCATCATAGAACACTTTGGTGCGCGCCATGCAGTTATCCAGAATTGCATAAAGCGCGGCGTTCCCGTTTGTCAGATCAGGCAGATCGGCAGCCGTGATCACCGCTTTGACACCCTGAAGTGCTACTGCGCGCGACACATCGATGCGCATGATACGAGCGTGGGCGTGCGGGCTGCGCAGCACGCGGGCCACCAATTGCCCCGGCATGTTGAAATCTGCGCCATACCGCGCACGGCCGGTGACCTTGTCGACGCCATCAGGCCGCAGAGGACGGGTTCCTACGGACTTGAGCTTTTTCTCTTTGTAAGTTGGATCGAAACTCATGCCCCTTCCCCCCTCATTTCCGCCGCGGCGTCCTGAACCGCGCGCACGATCTTGTCATACCCCGTGCATCTGCACAGATTTCCCGCCAGCCAGAACCTGATCTCTGTTTCAGTTGGATCGGGATGAGCCGCCAAAAGCGCCTTGGCCGCCATCAAAAAGCCGGGCGTGCAGACGCCGCATTGCAACGCTGCATGTTCAATGAACTTGGACTGTAGGGGATGCAGATCGCTCCCATTCGCCATGCCTTCGATCGTTTCGATCTCACGGCCTTCGGTTTCGGCCCCAAGCACCAGACAGGAACACACGACCCGCCCGTCCATGATCGTGCTACAGGCACCGCAGTCACCCGTTCCGCACCCTTCCTTGGCACCCATGAGCCCCAATCGGTTTCGCAAAACGTCCAACAGCGTTTCGTCGGCGCGACACAAGAATTCGACATCATCACCATTGATGGTCGTGGAAACAGCAATAGACGTCATCATTTGCCTCCTGCGCGTTCATACGCGATCCGCGCCGCTCGCCGTGCAAGCACGCCTGCGACTTGTTTTCTGAATGCGACGGTCCCGCGCTTGTCATCAATCGGTATACTCGCGGCGGAACATGCAGCCTCCAATGCGCCAAGTGCCGCAGCCTCCAGCTTGGTGCCAATAAGGGTCCGTGCTGCCTCTTCCGACAAGATTACACTCGGTGCGACGGCCCCCAGCGCGACCCGCGCGGTCTGCACACTGCCATCCGCTCCAAGGGTCAGATTGACCGCGACGCCGACGACCGCAATATCCATCTCGGTGCGCGGAATGAACCGCAGATAGGCGTCACCAGAACGCGGTTGCGGCCGCGCCAGCAAGATGGCATCGATGATATCACCCTTTTCAAGAGAGGTCTTTCCGGGTCCAACGGGTATGTTCTGAGCAGAAATAGTCC
>JBLHNX010000296.1:0-3532 GCA_047622125.1 Paracoccaceae bacterium
CCGGACCAGCAACCGATTTCATCGCGTTTGTTTGTGCGGACGAGCCAACACGCGAAACGGACAGACCGGTGTTCACAGCGGGGCGGATGCCCTGATAGAACAGTTCGGTTTCAAGGAAGATCTGACCATCGGTGATCGAAATCACGTTGGTCGGAATGAACGCGGACACGTCACCACCTTGGGTTTCGATGATCGGCAGCGCCGTCAAAGACCCGGAACCATTGTCTTCGTTCAACTTCGAAGACCGCTCCAGCAGGCGAGAGTGCAGATAGAAAACGTCACCAGGATAGGCTTCGCGGCCTGGTGGGCGACGCAAAAGCAGCGACATCTGGCGATAGGACACAGCCTGCTTGGACAGATCATCATAGATGATCAAAGCGTGGCGGCCGTTGTCGCGGAAGTGCTCGGCCATCGCGGTTGCCGAATATGGTGCAAGGAACTGCAGCGGTGCCGGGTCGGATGCGGTTGCAGCCACAACGATCGTGTATTCGGACGCACCGCTATCCTCGAGCTTTTTCACCAGCTGGGCAACGGTCGACCGCTTCTGGCCGATGGCAACGTAGATACAATACAGCTTGTCGCCTTCGGATTTGGCGGCTTCGTTATAAGACTTCTGGTTCAGGATCGTATCAAGGGCCACAGCGGTTTTACCCGTCTGACGGTCACCAATGATCAATTCGCGCTGGCCACGGCCAATCGGGATCATCGCATCAACAGATTTCAGGCCGGTCGCCATCGGCTCGTGAACTGATTTGCGCGGGATGATGCCCGGCGCTTTTGCATCCGCGACTGCGCGCTTCTTTGTTTTGATCGGGCCCTTGCCGTCGATCGGATTACCAAGGCCGTCAACGACGCGTCCCAGCAGTTCGTCACCAACTGGCACGTCCACGATGGACTTGGTGCGCTTGACAGTGTCGCCTTCACCGATGTCTTGGTCCGAGCCGAAAATAACAACACCAACGTTGTCGCTTTCGAGGTTCAGGGCCATGCCCTGAATACCACCGGGGAATTCAACCATTTCACCGGCTTGAACGTTATCAAGGCCGTAAACGCGGGCGATACCATCACCAACGCTCAGAACTCGGCCAACTTCGGCCACTTCTGATTCTTGACCAAAGTTCTTGATCTGATCTTTCAGGATTGCGGAAATTTCCGCTGCTTGGATCGCCATTATCCGACCTCTTTCATAGTGTTCTGGAGTGCGCTGAGCTTGGAGCGGATCGACGTGTCGATCATCTTCGAGCCTACTTTAACGACAAGACCGCCGATGAGGGATTCATCAACGGTCGCATTTATCATAACTGTCTTGCCAACCTGCGCCTTAAGCGTTTTGGCAAGTTTGTCGGACTGTGCCTTGGTCAGGGCCTTGGCACTGGTCACATCGGCGGTCACTTCGCCATTTTCCTCGGCCAGCTTGTCGCGCAGGGCGACCAGCAGTTGAGGCAGCACAAACAGGCGACGCTTTTGCGCCATAAGCGTAAGCGTGTTGCCCATTGTCGGTGACAGTTTCATTTTCTTGGCCAGCGCGGAGATCGCGCCTGCCTGCTCGTCACGGCTATAGATCGGCGAAGCGATCAGCGCGTTCAAGTCGGCGCTGTCATCCAGCGCGCCACTCAGGGCATTGATATCTGTTTCAAGAGCCTTGAGCCCTTTGCCATCCTTGGCGAGGTCAAACACGGCCGAGGCATAACGCCCCGCAATACCGGTTGAGATCGAAGCTGGTTCGGACACGTCCACCCTTCCGATGCTTAGGCCCGACCCGAACCAAACCCAAGGATGGGTCATAGCAACGAGGGGGCAGCGGTTCATTGCCCATCCAAACGGTTGGGCGGCAAAATCTGGGTCGATGTAGCAGAGCCTTTCGCCTGTCGCAACCGTCTTAACGCTGGATTTTCACGATTGCATACATTTGTATACTGGCCGATCGCGCAATCATCGTGCTAGCACGAGCGCCTTTATTCATATGGCTGAATAACTTGGCAGCCCAAGCACAGGTTGACGCAGCGTCGCGCCCCTAACGCCTAGGGGTGTCAGGGTGACGCAGGGCAGGTTCAGGCTGCATGCCGATTCCCTCAAGAACGCGCAACGGACGGCGCACCACCTCGGGCAATCCTGGCCTTGTGGGTGCGGCAACCTGTTTGCTGGCCTCGACCATCAACACGCCTCCTGTGGCAAAAACCGGAATATGCCGCCCCGTCGATTCCATAAAGCCCGCCATCCGCCGCCAAATCTTGCGATGCGACGGCGGTTGATACAGCGCCGACAGCGAAGATTCGACGACAAAGCGATGCGCGCGCAGCTGCGCCTCAAGCTGGCTAATACTATAAGGACGGCCATATCCGAACGGCGTCTTGTCACGCCGCGACCAAAGCCCAGCCCGATTGGGAACAACAAACACCACCCGTCCGCCGGGCCCCAGCACACGCCAGCATTCTTCCAGTAGTGCATTTGGATCGTCAGATGTTTCCAGCCCGTGCAACACCACAAGTCGGTCCACTTGCCCTGTCTGGACCGGCCACATCGCATCTTCGCACAGCACCGACACATTGGGCTGACCGGCAGGCCACGGCATGACACCTTGTGGCCCCGGCATCAGGCCCATCACCCGGCGCGCATCCTTGAGAAACGGGCGCAACAGCGGCACAGCAAACCCGAATCCGGCAATGGTTTGTCCTTTGGTGTCGGGCCACATGCACACCAGCTGATCACGGATCACCTTTTGCGCCGCACGCCCAAGCGGGCTGCGATAATAGAAATTGCGCAGATCAAGCACATCAAGATGCATTGCAGCCGACACTCCTTTGCGCGAACCTATGGGCAGCATACCAACAGAAGGTGACAATGCCATGCCCCCCGATTCCATAAATCTGGAAATCGTTACCGTGCCCTGCCTTGCAGATAATTACGCATTTGTGCTGCACAATAGCGCCACAGGGCAAACTGCACTTGTTGACGCCCCCGAGGCCGGACCCGTTCAAGCAGAACTGGACGCGCGTGGCTGGACGCTGTCCGATATTATCTTGACCCACCACCACTCGGATCACATTGACGGCTTGGAGGCCCTGCGCAATGACGGCGTGCGCGTGATTGGCGCAGCAGCAGACGCCCACCGCCTGCCCGCACTTGATCTGGCCGTGAACGGCGGCGACATGTTCGATCTATGTGGTGAAAAAGCCCAAGTGTTCGATGTTTCCGGCCACACAATCAACCACATCGCCGTCTTTGTCCCTGCCGCGAAAGCCGTTTTTACTGCCGATAGCCTTATGGCGCTTGGCTGCGGGCGGCTGTTTGAGGGAACGCCCGCGCAAATGTGGCACAGCATGCAAAAACTGCGCGACCTGCCTGATGATACGCTGGTTTACTCCGGCCACGAATACACCGAAAATAACGCTAAATTCGCGCTAAGCATTGAACCCGACAATCCCGACATTATCTCTCGTGTACGCGCAACCGATGCGGCGCGGGCCAAGGGCGAGGCAACGGTGCCCTCTCGTTTGGCGGATGAAAAACGCACCAACCCCTATTTGCGCGC
>JBLHNX010000297.1:0-3510 GCA_047622125.1 Paracoccaceae bacterium
AGATATGAGAGCGCGGAGGACGGCGGGCCAATGCAGACCGATTCATCAGCCATGCGCACATGCATCGCGTCGCTGTCAGCGGTGGAATGCACCGCGACCGATTTGATGCCCATTTCACGGCAGGCACGGATCACGCGCAATGCGATTTCGCCACGGTTGGCAATCAGGATTTTGTCGAACATGGGCGGCCCTATTCGATGATCATGAGCGGGGAGCCAAATTCGACCGGCGCGCCGTCATCGACCATAATCCGCTTTACCGTGCCGGACTTGGGCGCGGGGATATGGTTCATGGTTTTCATCGCTTCGATGATCATCAACGTGTCGCCTTCGTTGACCGATTGGCCGACGGCGACAAACGGGGCGGCATCGGGTTCGGCGGACATGTAGCAGGTGCCGACCATTGGTGATGTGACTGCACCGGGAAGGCTTGCAGGGTCTTCGCTGGCGGCGGCAACTGGCGCGGCGGCCGCAGGCGCAGCGGCCATAGGTGCTGCGGCGGCCATTTGCGTGATGACCTGCTGGGGCTGTTGGCGGCTGACGCGCACATTCAGGCTGTCGTTATCGCCGTATTCACGTTTGACCTGTAGTTCGGTCAGATCATTGGCGCGCAGCAGCTCTGCGAGCGCCTCGATAAAGCTGACATCAGTGTCATGCGTAGTCTTTTTGGTCATGAAATTCCCCGGCCTGTTGCCCGTTTGATCCGTTTGCGCGGCGCGAATGTGCCGCCCATATGCGGGGCTTATACGCCAAGCCACGGCGTGTGGAAAGCGTCAGCGGCGGGGAAAATGACCCAAAGGCAGCTTAGGTCTGGTCGCTTGACCCGTCTTGCGGGTCGTCAGCCACCGTTTCGACAAGTCTTGCATCAGGCTGGGGTTGCGGCAGGATCGTTACGCCGTAGGGTTTGAGCACCCTTTCGACGGGCTGCACCGTGTTGGCATTGTGTATCAACAGGCTTTGACTGACAGCGCCTCGCTGGCCGTTATCTGGCGGGATTGGCAGGGCAATTTCAGGGTGCGGGTCGCGGCGTGTGGCGGCGGCATCCGCACTCGGGCGTTGATCTGGTTCAACGCGCGGCGCACTGGACGCCGGCGCATGGTTAACAACTTGGATTTCCATCTTGGGCTCCATTAGACGAAGCCCCCACCGAACATGGATATTCGGCCATCTTTATTGCCAATGGGTTAATGCGGCCGTGTTTCGCACCCGATGGTTAACGGCAAAAGGCCCGCACGACGGCGGGCCTTTCACAAGAATTGCGTGGCATTTAGCTTTTGTTCATCCGATTTTCGATCAGATCATCCACGACCGATGGATCGGCCAAAGTTGACGTATCACCCAAAGCACCAAAATCGTTCTCGGCGATCTTGCGCAGGATACGGCGCATGATTTTGCCCGAGCGGGTTTTTGGCAGGCCGGGGGCCCATTGGATCAGGTCAGGCTTGGCGATCGGGCCGATTTCCGTACGGACCCACTTTTCAAGCTCTTTGCGCAGTTCTTCGCTTGGTTCTTGATCGTTCATCAGGGTGACATAGGCATAAATGCCTTGGCCCTTGATGTCGTGCGGATAGCCAACAACGGCGGCCTCGGCCACTTTGGCGTGGGCGACCAGCGCAGATTCGACCTCGGCGGTGCCCATACGGTGACCAGACACGTTGATCACGTCATCGACGCGGCCCGTAATCCAGTAATCGCCGTCTTCATCACGGCGACAGCCATCACCGGAAAAGTAGTAGCCTTTGTAGTCCCCGAAGTAGGTTTTCTGGAAGCGTTCGTGATCGCCCCAGATTGTGCGCATCTGGCCGGGCCAGCTGTCTTTGAAGCACAGAACGCCTTCGACGCCATTGCCGGTGATTTCCTCTCCGGTTTGCGGATCAAGAACCACGGGCAGCACACCAAAGAACGGTTGTTGCGCGGCACCGGGTTTCAGATCTGTCGCGCCGGGCAGGGGGGTCAGCATGTGGCCACCTGTTTCGGTCTGCCAGAATGTATCAACGATCGGGCAATTTCCCTTGCCGACCACTTCGTTATACCAGTTCCAAGCTTCGGGGTTGATCGGCTCACCAACAGAACCAAGCAAACGCAGGCTGCTCAGGTCATGCTTTTCCACCCATTCCTTACCGGCACCGATAAGGGCGCGAATGGCTGTGGGGGCGGTGTAGAACTGGTTGACGCTATGCTTGGCGCAGACCTCCCAGAAACGACCGGCATCAGGGTAGGTTGGTACACCTTCGAACATGATCGTGGTGGCACCATTGGCCAGCGGGCCATAGACGATATAGCTGTGGCCCGTTACCCAGCCCACATCGGCGGTGCACCAGAAGACATCGCCTTCGTGGTAATCAAAGACGTATTCGTGGGTCATCGCCGCATAAGTCAGATACCCGCCCGAGGTATGCACGACACCCTTGGGCTGGCCGGTTGACCCGGACGTATACAGGATGAACAGCGGGTCTTCGGCGTTCATTTCGGCGGGTTTGCAGTAGTCATCCGCCTCAAGCAGCATTTCGTTGTAGTCGTGATCGCGGTCGGTCCAAGTGGTTTGCCCGCCTGTGCGTTTCACGACCAGACATTTGACGCTTTCCTTGCAATGCAGCAAGGCGGCGTCGGCGTTGGACTTCAGCGGGGTGGATCGCCCGCCGCGCGGTGCGTGGTCGGCCGTGATCACAACTTTAGCGTCACAGCCGTTGATGCGTGCGCCAAGGGCATCCGCACTGAATCCGGCGAACACAATAGAATGGACCGCGCCAATCCGCGCACAGGCCAGCATCGCATAGGCGGCCTCGGGGATCATCGGCAGATAGATGACAACGCGGTCACCTTTGCGCACACCCAGTTCTTCGAGGATATTTGCCATGCGGCACACGCGGTTTTGCAACTGGCGATACGTGATGTGCAGGGCTTCGTCTTTGGGATCATCGGGTTCCCAGATGATCGCTGTTTGATCACCGCGGGTTTCCACATGGCGATCAACGCAATTGGCGGCGACGTTCAGGGTGCCGTCCTTGAACCAGTTGATATCGACTTTGCCGAATTCAAAGGTGGTGTCCTTAACCGATGTATAGGGTTTGATCCAATCAATGCGTTTGCCGTGCTCGCCCCAGAACGCATCGGGGTCGGCCATAGAAGCGGCATACATCGTTTTGTAGGTGTCCGCGTCGATATGGGCGCGGGCAATTGTTTTGGCGGTAGGCGGATATGTCTTGGAGGTCATGACTGTCCCTTACAGTTTGGTCAGTGTCATAAGATTTGGGTCTTTTGGCCCGCGCGTGCACCGCGCGGGCAGGGCTATCAGTTAGATGGCCAGATATTGCGCACGCAGATCAGCGTTCTCAAGAACCTCTTTCGCCGAGCCGTCATAGACGACAGAGCCGGTATCAAGGATCACAGCGCGATCAGCCAGTTTCAGCGCGGCCAAAGCGTTTTGTTCAACGATGACCGTGGTGATACCCTGATCGCGGATAATCCCCAATGTCTTGGCGATTTCCTGCACGATCACGGGGGCAAGCCC
>JBLHNX010000298.1:0-3481 GCA_047622125.1 Paracoccaceae bacterium
ATGCTGCTGACGCCAAGGGCGGTGTTGATCAGCGTCGGCCACAGCGAGCACAGCGTCACGGTAATGGCCGATACCAGAAAGGATTTAGAAAACATACCGTCGTTGGTGGTGTAGACTGCGGACACGATCATCGTGACAATCGGCAGCCATGCGAGCGGGGACACAGGTTTGAAAATCTGTATCAGCGGGTTCAGGGCGGCGTTTGCCGTCGCTGATAGACCAGCGGCGATACCAAGTGGAATGGCTAAAATCGACGCGATCAGGAACCCGAAAAAGACCGTTTTGATCGAGGTCCAGATTTGGTCGTAATAAGTGGGTTTCCCTGTATAAATACGGTCGCGCACGGCATCGGTGTCGCCGTTGGCGATAGCTTCGGCGTTGCGCACATCCTGGCGTTCATAAAACGCGGTTTCGCGTTCGCCTTCGCGGATCGCATCTTGGCGCAACTCGCCGACTTGTTCCCAGACCTGCACCGGACCAGGCACCGCGCCGAGCGAGGTTTGCACCGTGGGCGCGAGTGTGGCCCACAGGGTCACAAACACCGCGATTGCCAAAAGCGGCACCCCCAGCAGGCGCCAGACTTCACCAGCTTGGGCGCGCGGGTTGTCGCCTGCGGCGGCGCGCAAGATCGGTGTGAGCCATGACAGGCCAAACACATTAAGCCATGCGTCGGCCTTGTTGATGCGGGCAAAGCGGCGCGCGCGGCGGGCTGCGGTGTCGAGCGTGCTTGAGTCTATCGCGGTCATATCGTGGTCCAACTTGTGCTTTTGGAAAGGGAATGGCCCACCTCACGTCTCTGCAAGATGGGCCAGATGGTTTAGTCTTGGATTTCGCCATCAATGACGGTCTGTCCGGACTTCAGGCCGATTGGCAGGCTATCGATATAGGCGTTCGGCGTGCGGCCATCGTAGGGAATGGCATCAATTATATCGCCGGCGGGCGTCGGGACTTTGAAACCGTCGGTGTCCCAAGGGAAATCAGCCTCGTTTGCCAAGCCCTCGTCGACCAACATGCGCGCGGCGTCGAGATAGATGTCTGGGCGGTAGACGTCGGCTGCGGTTTCAAAAAACCACTCATCAGACATCGTTTCAGGGATTTGGCCCCAGCGGCGCATCTGTGTCAGGTACCAGATTGCGTCAGAATAGAACGGATAGGTCGCGTTATAGCGAAAGAAGACGTTGAAATCGGGTGCTGGGCGCACGTCGCCTTTTTCAAACTCAAAGAAACCCGTCATGGAATTGGCGATCACTTCCGCGTCCGCGCCGACGTATTCAGGCCGCGCCAGCATTTCTACCGCTTCTTCGCGGTTCGCGTTGTCGTTTTCATCGAGCCAGATCGCTGCACGGATCAAAGCCTTGGTCAGTGCGATGGTGGTATTCGGATATTCCTCTGCGAATTCAGCGGTGATGCCGAACACCTTTTCAGGGTTGTTGTTCCACATATCATCGTCCGTGATTACCGGAACGCCGATGCCTTTGAACACAGCCTGCTGGTTCCAAGGTTCGCCGACGGCGTACCCAAAGATCGTGCCAGCTTCCATTGTGGACGGCATTTGTGGCGGCGGTGTCACGGACAGCAACACATCCGCGCCGATCTGGCCTGATATGTCCTGCTCGCTGTAAAATCCGGGCTCAAGGCCACCCGCAGCCAGCCAGTAGCGGATTTCGTAGTTGTGGGTCGATACAGGAAAAACCATGCCCATGTTGAAGGGCTCACCACGATCTAGATAATCTTCGACGACGGGCGCCAATGCACTCGCGCTGATGGGATGTTGCGGACGACCGTCGTCCATCAGGGGAACATTGGGGCGCATTTCTTCCCAAATCTCGTTGGATACCGTGATGGCGTTGCCATTCAGATCCATCGAGAATGGGGTGATAATGTGCGCCTCGGTGCCGTACCCGATTGTTGCGGCCAGCGGCTGACCCGCCAACATATGCGCACCGTCCAGCTCCCCGCTGATCACACCATCAAGCAAGACCTTCCAGTTGGCTTGCGCCTCAAGCGTAACGAACAACCCCTCATCCTCAAAATACCCCAGCTCATAGGCCACGGCGAGGGGGGCCATGTCTGTCAGTTTGATAAACCCAAGTGTCAGGTCTTCTTTTTCCAGATCCAAAGATTGGGCCGCCGCAGTGGTGGCCAACAAGCTGGACGTTGCCAATAAGATCGCAAGTGTCTTTTTCATCATTCATTCCTTTCAACGCCTCGAGGGGCGAAAAACAAAAAAGCCGCACGTAGGGTTCACGGGGGAGGAGTTCCGTGATCCATACGAGCGGCTTTGCTCTTGGGAGGTGCGCTGCCAACATTGGTAAGCGCGAAATAGCGGGCTTCGTTGCCCCTTACCTGCATGTTGAACCAGCGCGATCTAAGAGTGCAATAGTTTTGCTGCATTGCCGCATAGATTCATGCCGCAATGCAGAAATAGCTCAGGATTTAAGCGCTATTTCGAAGAAAAATCGAAGGTTCTGCCATTAAAGAAGGCATCGGGCGCAAGAATCATATGCCCGCGGGTGGACGCCACCGCCGTTTCAAAGTGCAGCGCACCCTCTTTTTTTTCAGATGCGCCGGGCATATCGGCGCCGATGCCTGCAAGGTTCTGACGATAAAGGTCTGTTCGAACACACGCCATGGCCTTTTCTATCCCCGCCCCGTCCGCACCAAGCTGGGATGCGATCCATGCGGCCTGACTGCGCCAAGGAAATGTCGCCGCATGTTTATGAAACTGCAAAAAGCGGCCTACGTGCGTCGGAGCAGTGTTGTGTTTTGTGACGATATCCCCCGAAAGCGCGGGATCAATCAAATCTGGTGACATGCTGAGGTGTTCGCTGCGGGCTAGAATTTCGACAGCCAAGGGTGTGTTTTTTCGCGCATCAAGCCAAGCGGACGCCTTAAAGACCGCGCGCATCAGCCGCGCGGCGGCATCTTCATGTCCCTCGACCCAGTCATGACGCGCCGCGAGTACCTTTTCAGGGGCGAACTGCCAAACATCTTTGCCCGTCATCATCAGCTGAGCCACATTTTTCCCGACTGCGACACTCCCCCAGGGTTCACCGACCCAGAACGCATCGACGAACCCGTCCGCAACAGCATCGGCCATACGCGGCGGCGGCACTGTGATTTTTTCGATCTGCAAATCGGGTGCAATCGATGTCCAATAGGACAACAACAAGCGGTGCATGGAATAGTGAAAGGGCACACCGACGCGAAGCTTTGCACCCTTTCGCGCACTCAGCGCAGACAACAGGGCTTTGGCATCGCCAAACGGTACGGCCCCAAGGTCTGCCGCCACATCATTTGAAACGCCAAACACTGTGCCATTAACGGACAAGACCATAAGCGTATCGACCTGCGCAGGAAGTCCGCCAAACCCGATCGACATCGCCACTGGCATCGGAGACAGCATTTGTGCGGCGTCCAAATGCCCAAGGGCGAGCATATCGCGTAGGGCCGACCATGATGGTTGACGCACGAGGTTAAG
>JBLHNX010000299.1:0-3468 GCA_047622125.1 Paracoccaceae bacterium
GCCGAGGCAATATTGATCACCCGCCCCCAGCCGCGCTTGCGCATATGTGGCAGGGCCGCAGCAGTGGTGTGAAACGCCGATGACAGGTTGATCGCAATGATCGCATCCCACTTTTCGGTCGGGAATTCATCAATTGCGGCCACGTGTTGAATGCCGGCGTTGTTGATCAGGATATCGCAACCACCCGCTTGCGCGATCAGATCGCGACATTCATCGCCTTTGGACATATCCGCCTTGATGTAGCGCGCGCTCACGCCAGTCTTTTCGGCGATCCCGGCTGCAAGCGCATGGTCCTCGGGGCTGTCGGTAAAGGAATTCAAAACCACATCCGCGCCAGCCCGCGCCATTTCCCATGCAATGCCCAGACCAATGCCCGAATTGCTGCCGGTAATGATGGTTGTTTTTCCTGAAAGGGTCATTGCGATGCTCCTGAAGATCGGTTCGGCGTCACTTTGACATGCTGCACCTGCAAAGGCCAGATTGCGGCGGGCGTTTCACCCACCCCCAAAACAAAAAAAACGCCAGCACAAGGCTGGCGTTAAGTTATTGAGGCAGGTTTCATACAGGCAAGAAACCTATCGAGCAGTGCCCTTGTTATAAGCAATCTGTCGCGCGCATCCAAGCTAAAAGTTTGAAAAGACATGGAACCCTGTTTAGGCTTAAACCTAACAGGTACTGGGAACAGAGGGATTGTCTCCAAAATGACGACAGAGTTTTTCTTGGCCGCGCGCCGCAATGCACACCGTTTTGCCCTAGGGGCAGGTCTTGCCATATGCGCAACATTCGCCGCCGCCGAACCCCAACATGGCATAGCTATGTATGGTGACCCGGCCCTACCACCAGATTTTGCGCACCTACCTTATGCTAACCCCGATGCGCCCACAGGCGGGCGGATCGTTACGGCCGAGGTCGGCGGCTTCGATAGTCTTAATCCATATATCCTAAAAGGCTCGGTTCCGTGGCAGCTTCGTTTCCTTACAGGAGAGAGCCTGATGGCGCGATCCTTGGACGAACCTTTCACGCTTTATGGCCTTTTGGCCGAATCGATAGACACCGGACCGAATCGCGAGTGGGTCGAATTCACCCTGCGCGAGGAGGCCCGATTCTCTGATGGCAGCCCCGTCACGGTCGAAGACGTGATCTGGTCATACGAAACCCTTGGGACGGTCGGGCATCCGCGCTATCACGGGTTCTATGGCAAAGTCGCCAGCATCGAGGCCGTGGGCGAGCGCACGGTGCGCATGACCTTCAATACCGAAGACCGCGAATTGGCGCTGTTGGCCGGTATCCGTCCAATCCTGCAAAAAACGCAGTGGGAAGGTCAAGATTTCGCCGAAAGCGGGTTGGACGTGATCCCGACCTCCTCCGGCCCTTATCAGATCAGCGATTTCGAAGCAGGGCGTTTTGTCGAACTTACCCGCAACCCCGATTACTGGGGCTACGATGTGGTGCCGTTTGTGAACGGACTTTTTAACCTTGATACGATCCGGTTGGAGTTCTTTGGCGATGAAACCGCCGCCTTTGAGGCGTTCAAAGTTGGCGAGGTTAATTCGAACCGCGAATTCAACGTCGCCAAATGGGAAAGCCAGTATAACTTTGAGGCAATTACCACGGGCGATGTGGTGCTAAGCGTGCTGCCCCATGCGCGCCCCAGCGGCATCACTGGCTTCGTGATGAACACGCGCAAGCCGCAGTTTGCCGACATCCGCGTGCGCGATGCGATGATGCATGTGTTCAATTTTGAATTCATTAACGATGCGATGACCGGAAGCGCGCAGCCGCGCATTTCCTCTTACTTCTCGAACTCACCGCTGGCGATGCTGGACGGTCCCGCAACAGGCCGCGTGGCAGAATTCCTTGCGCCCTTCGCCGATAGTATCCCTGCGGATGCTATCAGCGGCTATGCCCTGCCCGTCGGTGACGGCAGCGAGCGTAACCGCGCCGGCACTGCCGCCGCCCTCGATCTGATGGCACAGGCGGGATATACCGTGCAAGACGGGGTGATGGCCGACGCGAGCGGCAATCCATTTACCTTCGAAATCCTGCTGGAATCCGGCAGCAGCGAAAACCAGTCGATCATTGATATGTTTGTGCAGTCGCTTGAACGTATTGGCGTGACGCCGGCTGTTGCTGTCGTCGATGGCGCACAGGGCAAAGAACGCAGTGACGCCTATGATTTCGACATGGCCTATATGCGGCGTGGATTGTCGTTGTCGCCTGGCAACGAACAGAACCTCTATTGGGGGTCATTGGCGGCCAACGAACCGGGCGGGCGCAACCTGATGGGTGTGCAAAGCCCGGCGATTGATGCGATGATTGACCGCTTGCTGACCTCGCCCAGTCACGATGATTTTCTGGCCGCCACGCGCGCGCTGGACCGTTTGCTGACTTCGGGGCGCTATGTAATCCCTATTTATCAGTGGAATATCAGCCGTTTGGCACACGACAAGAACCTGCATTTCCCCGACACAATGCCAATCTTTGGCGACTGGCCCGGTTGGCAGCCAGACGTGTGGTGGTATGAAGAAGGTTAACCATCAAGGGCTGCCCCACGGGGCGGCCCTTTTCGTCACAAATCTGTTACTCAAGCGCGCTAGAGACTCCTCATGAATATCCTTGTCCTCTGTACCGGTAACTCGGCCCGCTCGATCCTGTTGGAATGCATCCTCAACGACATCGGGGGCGGACGCGTTCGCGCTTACTCCGCGGGCTCGCAGCCATCGGGCAAGGTGCATCCACAGTCCCTGAAACTACTGCAAGGCAAAGGCTATGACACGACAGACCTACGCTCCAAAAGCTGGGATGAATTTGCCAGTGATGACGCCCCCGAAATGGACATGGTGATCACCGTTTGCGGATCTGCTGCGGGCGAGACATGCCCCATGTGGCCCGGCGCGCCCGTGCGCGCCCATTGGGGTGTGGACGATCCAGCCGCCGCCGCCCAAGTCGATTGGGACACAGCATTCACGGCCGCTTATGACCATTTGGAAAAACGCGCCAAAGCACTGATTGCCTTGCCGTTTGAAACGATGGACGCAAGCGAACTGCGCGCGACCCTTGCCCGTATTGGTAAGCTCTGATGCAGCGGCGTTTGATTTCCGAATTCATCGGCACCGCATTTCTGCTGATCGGCGTTGTCGGATCGGGGATCATGGGTGCGGCGCTGTCACAAGGCAATGACGCCGTGGCGCTGCTGGCCAATGCTGTGGCCACGGGCTGCGTTCTTTATGTGATCATCACCACCTTGGGGCCGATTTCTGGCGCGCATTTTAACCCTGTCGTGACGGTGGCCTTTGCCCTGCGCGGAGAACACCGCTGGCGAGATGTGCTGCCTTATGTGGCTGCGCAGATCATCGGTGGTATTGTCGGTGTCTGGCTGACACACCTGATGTTTGACCTGTCGATCTTGCAAGCCTCGTCCACGATGCACCGTACAGGGATCGCCCAATGGGCCTCGGAAATCATCGC
>JBLHNX010000300.1:0-3465 GCA_047622125.1 Paracoccaceae bacterium
AATTTCGATCCGGAAACTCGAATGTCCAAGCCAGATAATGTTCATTATTGCCTCCTGTAGCTTCGTCTATAGTGTAGCCGCGCCTGCGGGTATTACTAGATCGCCGCAGCACCTTGCGACCTGTGTCACGGGGCGGTAAATGCGACCAAGCAACACAAACGGAGAGACCCATGTCAATAGACACGGATACAGCCCGCAAAGTGGCAAAACTTGCCCGCATCAGGGTTCAAGAAGACGCGCTTCCTGCATTGGCTTCGGAATTCAGCGCGATCCTCGGCTTTATTGAACAGCTTAACGAGGTTGACGTCGAAGGCGTTGAACCAATGACATCTGTGACACCCCAGCGCCTGAAACGGCGTGATGATGTGGTGACCGACGGCGATCAACAGGCGGCCGTACTGGCCAATGCGCCCGATGCCCGCGAAGGGTTCTTTGCCGTGCCAAAGGTAGTTGAATAATGAGCGATCTTACAAAACTGACGATCAGTGCCGCCCGTGATGCCCTGCGCAAGGGCGACGTGACCAGCGCCGAACTTACGGCCGCTTGCCTGACGGAAATTGATGCAGCCGATGCGCTGAACGCTTTCGTGCACAAAACGCCTGACATCGCGATGGAACAGGCCAAAGCCGCAGATGCGCGCCAAGGTGCGGATGCACCGTCGCTGAACGGTATCCCCTTGGGGATTAAGGACTTGTTTTGCACGAAAGGTGTTGCGTCACAGGCTGGCAGCCGCATTCTTGAAGGGTTCAAGCCTGAATACGAAAGCACGGTCACCACACAGTTGTTTGATGCTGGTGCTGTGATGCTGGGCAAGCTGAACATGGACGAATTCGCCATGGGCTCCAGCAACGAAACCTCGACCTATGGCGATGCCGTGAACCCGTGGAAAGTCGACGACCGCGCCCTGACGCCGGGCGGATCGTCCGGCGGCTCCGCTTCGGCAGTTGCCGCTGATCTCTGCCTTGGCGCCACGGGCACGGATACGGGCGGATCAATTCGCCAGCCCGCCGCCTTTACCGGCATAACGGGCATCAAGCCCACTTATGGCCGCGTCAGCCGATGGGGCATTGTTGCCTTTGCGTCCAGCCTCGATCAGGCGGGCCCGATGACCAAAGACGTGCGCGATGCAGCGATTATGTTGCAAGCCATGTGCGGCCACGATCCAAAGGACAGCACCAGCGCCGATCTGGCCGTGCCCGATTTCGAGGCAGCCCTGACCGGTGATATTCGCGGCAAAACCATCGGTATTCCCAAAGAATATCATATGGAAGGTATCCCCGCCGAGATCGAAAAAATTTGGGCCGATGGCACCGCAATGCTGAAAGACGCCGGCGCGAAAATCGTTGATATCAGCCTGCCACACACCAAATACGCGCTGCCTGCCTATTATGTGATCGCCCCTGCCGAAGCCTCAAGCAACCTTGCGCGCTATGACGGCGTGCGCTTTGGCCACCGCGCGAAACTGGATGCAGGTGATGGTATCACCGAAATGTATGAAAAGACCCGCGCTCAAGGCTTTGGTCACGAGGTTCAGCGCCGCGTGATGATCGGCACATATGTGCTGTCGGCCGGTTTTTATGACGCCTATTACAACCGCGCTCGCAAGGTCCGCACGCTGATCAAGCAAGACTTTGAAAACGTGTTTGCGCAGGGTGTTGATGCTATCTTGACGCCCGCGACCCCGTCAGCTGCTTTTGGATTGGGAGACATGACCGACGCGGATCCAGTGCAAATGTATCTTAATGATGTGTTTACGGTTACCGTGAACCTTGCGGGTCTTCCCGGCATCGCTGTGCCTGCAGGGCTGGACCGTCAGGGTCTACCGCTTGGCCTGCAACTGATCGGGCGTCCATGGGAAGAGGCGGATTTGCTGAATACCGCTTACTCACTGGAACGTGCGGCGGGATTTGTAGCCAAGCCTGCCAAGTGGTGGTAAGAGCCGCGATAGATAAAAAGGCAGGATCTGTTGTGAAAAAGTATCTGATTTTGGGTGTGGCATGTGCCACGCTGGCCAATTGCACCCAGCCGGTTCCTGACAGTGGCGCCGGCGTTGGCTTTGGCGATTACGCCCAATACGAGGTTGATCGCGCGCGCCGCGAGGCCCTTTTGCAGGGTGGTACGTCGCCCGCTGGTGCGCCGATGGATGCGACAGCAGGCGCTTTGCCGTCAGCCCCCGCCGTCAGCACTGGCGCGATTGCAACAACCGAGCTGGCTGCAGCCGGAATTGGTGGGCAAGCCACTGCTCCTGTTATTGGCCGTGCCGGATTGGACGCCACGCCGGGCAATGCCCCACCTGTGATCGTTGAATCAGCCGGAATTTCAGACGAACAGAGCTTTGATGCTGTTGCAGGCCGCGAAAGCATTCAATCTGACGCCGATCGCCGCGCGGCCCAAGCTGCTGCTTATGAGGTGATTGCCCCCACCGCAGTGCCAACGCGCGATGGCAATGTGGGGCCAAATATCGTGCAATATGCATTGCAGACGACTAATGCCAAAGGCGTCGAGACCTATCGCCGCTTGGGTCTGTCGGGCCAATCACGGTTCCAGCGCAATTGCGCAGACTACCGGTCCCCCGACGAGGCGCAGCGCGATTTCTTAAGCCGTGGTGGCCCCAATCGCGATACGCGCGGGATTGATCCCGATGGCGACGGCTTTGCCTGTGGCTGGGATCCGGCACCTTTCAGACTGGCAGCAGGCAACTGAATCCGCAAACCTACAGCTCCCCCAATTGTGGCCCGCGCCGTGATGGCGCGCGCCCTGATATCGTCGTGATCCATTACACGGCGATGGGTGATCACACCGCCGCCCGTGATTGGTTGTGTCACGCTGATGCCGAAGTTTCAGCGCACTATATCATTTCGGCGCAGGGCGAGGTCGACCAGTTGGTCGATGAAGCCGCGCGGGCGTGGCACGCTGGGGCAGGGCGCTGGGGTAATGTCGCGGACGTGAATTCACGGTCAATCGGGATTGAGCTGTCCAATACTGGTGTGACACCCTTTGCCGCCGCGCAAATGGATGCGCTCGAAACCCTGTTGGCAGGGATCATGACACGTTGGAATATCGCGCCGGACCGCGTGATTGGCCATTCTGACATGGCCCCAGGGCGCAAGATCGATCCCGGAGCACGGTTCGATTGGGCGCGGCTGGCGCGGCGTGGAATGGCTGTTAGACTGTCGCCTGTTGCAGGTGCAAAAATCGACATCGGGCAGTTCTTTAACGATCTGCGCGTGGCCGGATACACAGCAGATGCCTCGGACGATGACCTGATGTCTGCTTTTCGCCTGCGCCATCGCCAAGGTGCGGCAGGCCCGCTTGACGCCACCGATTGCGCGCTTGCCGCACAACTGGCAAAGCGCTTTCCCGTTGACCAAACCGCCCCCAGCGCCTAAGCCCCACATCGCGCGGATGGCTGGGTGATCGCGGGTGGCAACATCCGAGGAAAGTCCGGACTCCACAAGGCATGGT
>JBLHNX010000301.1:0-3461 GCA_047622125.1 Paracoccaceae bacterium
ACGCATTCTTGGCGATCAAATGGATGGGCGTCGCCTACTTGGTGTGGATGGGCGTGCGGATCATCCGCGATGCGGCCACACCATCCACGATGGGCAATGCACCATTGAGCGGCCAGCTTTTCCGACGTGGATTCATGACCTCTGCTGCCAATCCCTACGCCGTCGTTTTCTTTGCCGCGCTCTTTCCGCAGTTCATCGACCCGACAGTCGCCATAATGCCGCAAATCGCCATCCTTGGCATTACTTACCTTTTGATCGACGGCGTGATCCTGCTGGCGATGGGCTTTTTTGCTGCAAAGCTGGTTGCAGCATTTGGGTCACGATTCCAAAAATGGCTCGGCATCGGGTCTGGAGTGGGCCTCATCGCAGCCGCCATTGCGATTGCTCTGCGCAATAATACGGAGACGATCCAATGACCCGCACTCTCGTCCTGATCGCTCTGTTTCTCGCCCTGATCATCGGCTCGTTCATCTGGTTTGTCGCCACATGGGACCCCAAAGTCGAAGAGTCCCTCAGTCTCATCTTGCCACAAATATCCCCGCCGGAGGCTCCGACATTGACCACACAAAGCCCCATATCGGACCCATACGCTTTGCATACGCATTCCATACGCATTCCATACGGTGATTCATGACCAAGCTCCCAACCCACACAGACAAAAAACTCGGCCTCGTGATCGACCTTGATACCTGCGTCGGCTGCCACGCTTGCGTGATCTCGTGCAAAGGCTGGAACACCGAAAATTACGGCGCTCCCTTGTCGGATCAAGACCCCTATGGCGCCGACCCGTCAGGCACGTTCCTGAACCGTGTGCATTCCTACGAGGTCCAGCCAAGCCCGAGCGCCGCCGTGCCAGCCCCCACCGCCCAACTCGTCCATTTTCCCAAATCCTGCCTGCATTGCGACGATGCGCCCTGCGTCACCGTCTGCCCCACAGGTGCGAGCTACAAACGGGTCGAAGACGGGATCGTGCTGGTAAATGAAAGCGACTGCATCGGTTGTGGCCTTTGTGCATGGGCTTGCCCCTACGGCGCACGCGAGATGGACCCCGCTGCGGGTGTGATGAAAAAATGCACCCTCTGCGTCGACCGTATCTATAACGAAAATCTACCCGAGGAAGACCGCGAACCCGCCTGCGTGCGCACCTGTCCGTCAAACGCGCGCCACTTTGGCGACTTCGCCGATCCCGACAGCAACGTCAGCATCCTTACAGCGAGCCGCGGCGGGATGGATCTGATGCCGGAAATGGGCACTAAGCCTGTGAACAAATACCTCCCGCCACGCCCCAAGGACGCGCCCGTTGATATCCTCGCGCCGTTCCTTGATCCAGTGGCCGAAAACCCAAAAGGGTTCCTTGGCTGGCTCGACAAGGCGCTGACCGCCATGCCCGGAGGGACGAAATAATGCATCCCGCCGCGTCAGTTATCATTTTCACTACCCTCAGTGGCCTCGGTTTTGGCCTGCTGTTCTGGCTTGGCCTTGGCATGCCCGCCACGACTGGTCTGAACGCCTTTATTTTCTTCACCATCGCCTATCTTTTGGCGGTCGGTGGCCTTTTGGCGTCGACCTTCCATCTTGGCCACCCCAAACGCGCCCTCAAGGCGTTCACGCAGTGGCAGACAAGCTGGTTGTCACGCGAAGCATGGTTCAGTGTTTTCGCGCTTCTGATTATGGCAGTATATGGCGCGGGGCTGGTCTTTTTTGGTACCGCGCCCGCCCCGCTCGGATGGCTCGGCGCGGTGTTGTCGCTCGCTACGGTCCTGACGACCTCGATGATCTATGCCCAATTGAAAACCGTGCCGCGCTGGCATCATTGGTCAACGCCATTGCTGTTTGCAGCGCTATCATTGGCAGGCGGTGCACTGCTTGCTGGGCAAGTCACATTCGCCATTCCCTTGCTGGCAATCGCGGGCGTTGTGCAGGTGTCTTACTGGATCATTGGCGACGGACAATTGCGCGCCTCCGGCACGACAATTGAAACCGCGACCGGCCTTGGCAACATCGGCAAGGTGCGCGCGTTTGAACCGCCGCACACCGGCACGAACTACCTGCTGCGCGAAATGGTGCATGTAGTCGGGCGCAAACACGCCAGCACCCTGCGGCTGATCTCTTTGGTGCTGATGGTCGGACTGCCGATCCTGTTCTTGCTGGTGCCGTTCGGGCACATCTGGGCTGCACTGGCCGTGTTGTCCCACCTGATCGGCGTGGCCGTGTCCCGCTGGCTTTTCTTTGCACAGGCGGAACACGTGGTCGGGTTATACTACGGCAAACGCTAGCGAGGGGTGACCCAGGCTACCTGATCCGCAATTCGGTCTGTGCGTCAAACAACAGAACGCGGGTTGGATCAACCGTCAGACCCACTTGCACCCCCATGCTTGACCGCTCGTCGCCGCGTTCTTCGATGATCATCCGCTCGCCTGTGACGCCAACCAGATAGGCATAAGACACACCACCAAGGCTCTCGGTCAGGTCAATCTTGTGGGTCTTGCCCTTTGGATCAAGCAACAGATGTTCGGGGCGCAAGCCAACCGTCACGGCACGGCCAACATCTGCCGCTTGCAGCTTGATAGGTAGCGTCGTTTGCAATCCGGGAACCTCGACACCGTCGGTAGTCACGGTGCCCGATAGAAAGTTCATCGCAGGTGATCCGATGAACCCTGCAACGAATTTATTGTCGGGATCACGATACAACTCCATTGGTGCGCCGACCTGTTCGATCACGCCTGCACGCAGCACAACGATCTTGTCCGCCAGCGTCATTGCCTCGACCTGATCATGGGTCACATAGATCATCGTCGCGCCGATTTCTTTGTGCAGGCGGGCGATTTCCACACGCATTTCGACACGCAACTCGGCGTCAAGGTTTGACAGCGGTTCGTCAAACAAGAACACTTCCGGCCCGCGCACAATCGCACGGCCAATCGACACGCGTTGGCGCTGTCCACCCGACAGGGCGGCGGGCTTGCGTTTTAGATAGTCTTCGAGTTTCAGAATGCGCGTGGCCTCGGCCACCTTGGCGTTGATCTCGGCCTTGGGAAAGCCATTCATCTTGAGGCCGAACCCCATGTTCTGCTCGACCGTCATATGCGGATAAAGCGCGTAGGTCTGGAACACCATCGCCACGCCGCGCTGGGCTGGATCCATCCGCGTCACATCACGGTCACCAATGGTCATCGACCCTTCGGTGGTTTCTTCCAATCCCGCAACCATCCGCAGAAGCGTGGATTTGCCACAGCCGGACGGACCGACAAAAACGCAAAACTCGCCATGTTCGATCGTCAGGTCAATCCCGTGGATCACCTGCACATCGCCGTACCGTTTGATTACATTTTGAAGCTGAACACCTGACATCTATTCGTTCCCTGTCATGTTGAAGCGACGCGATCGGGAAAGCGCCATGCGCTTGCCTCGCGCGCGATCTGTTTCGCGGTCTCTTGGATTTCGGGGACAAGCCGTTCAAG
>JBLHNX010000302.1:0-3404 GCA_047622125.1 Paracoccaceae bacterium
ACCGTTTCCTGCCAGCCGTTGGCGTGGCGGCGGAACTGGCGAATTGGCAGCGCGTCAAAGAACTCGTTGGCGATCACGAATAGCGGCAGATCCGGCAGGGTGGCGACGCTGTCATGCCAGGTGGCGTGCGGCACGATCTTTGCTTGGGCGGCGCGCAGGGTTGGCGAGGCTTCGATCAGGTGCACCTGCGCTGCATCGTGGAACCCCGATACACCGCGCGTGGCGCGCAGGGCATCGGCCATCAGCGTGCCGCGGCCGGGGCCAAGTTCGGCCAAGGCAAAAGAAGCTGGCGCGCCCTGATCCATCCACGCCTGCGCGAGGCAAAGCCCGATCAATTCGCCAAACATCTGGCTAATTTCCGGTGCCGTCGTGAAATCCCCCACCGCACCCAATGGGTCGCGCGTGGTATAGTAGCCGTGTTCGGGGTGCAGCAGGCATTCGCCCATGTAATCGGCCAATGTCATCGGCCCTGTCGCGCGAACGCGCTTGATCAAGATGTCGCCAAGCGGCGTCATGCGGACCTGCGGCGCACGGCCCAGATGACC
Source organism: Paracoccaceae bacterium (assembly GCA_047622125.1). Lineage (GTDB taxonomy): Bacteria > Pseudomonadota > Alphaproteobacteria > Rhodobacterales > Rhodobacteraceae > SW4. Next base: position 546 of record JBLHNX010000302.1, read on the forward strand.
GCAAGGCCCACGATAATCATTGGTAACGACAGGCACTGCCCCATGGTCAGCCCCCAGCCGTTCAGATGCAGCGCAAGGCCCAGAGGATTGCCCATTTCAACGAACTGCGCGTCGGGCTGGCGCAGAAATTCAACAAGGAAACGCGCAACGCCATAACCGGCCATGAATGCGCCTGCCAATTGCCACGGGCGCCTGAGCCAGCCACGCGCAAAAGCCAGCCACATCAGGAACGCACCAAGGACCAGCCCTTCAAGCCCCGCCTCATACAATTGCGAAGGATGGCGCGCGCAAAGTCCGGTAATCCCGTCACAGGTTTGCGCCGCCGCACCGGGAAAAATAACGCCCCAGGGCATCTCGGTCGGGCGGCCCCATAATTCGGCGTTGATGAAATTGGCGATCCGCACCATCAGGATTGCCGGTGTCGCGGTCAAGGCAAGAATATTGGCGACATCGCCAAGTGCTGCCTTATGCTTGCGCGCCACAAGGATCACCGCGATGCAAACCCCAAGGAATCCACCGTGAAATGACATACCCCCCTGCCATAGCATCGGGATTTCCAGCGGATGCGAGAAGTAATAGGCGGGCTTGTAAAACAACACGTAGCCCAGCCGTCCGCCTGCGATGACACCAACGATGACCCAAGTCAGCAAGTCTTCGATCTGCTCGGACGTCATGGGGGCGGTCTCGTCGCGCCACAGATGCGTGCGGCGCACGGCAGCTACAGCAATCCGCCAACCAATCAGTATTCCGACAATATAAGCCAGCGCATACCAGCGCAGCGCAAACGTCATGCCGAACAGCGAAATCGAGAAAATCTCGGGCGAGATATTGGGGAAGGGGATGCCAGTCATGCCAACTAAGTGCGGCTGGGCCGCGGCGTTGTCAACTGCATGGCGGCTTGCGGATGTGCAAACGCCCCCCATATAGAGGGGGCGAACATGACCGGAGGCTTACATGCAGACCCGCAACAAGATTCTTGACGATATCGGCCAGTTGATGACCAACGCTATGGGCGTGGCCCAAGGTGCCAAGGACGAGGCAGGCAATGCCATGTCCGGCATGATGGACCGCTGGCTCGCGGACCGTGACCTGGTCACACGCGAGGAATTCGACGCTGTTCGGACGATGGCGCAAAAGGCACGTGAAGAAAACGCAGCCCTGATGGCGCGGATCGAGGCGTTGGAAGGCAAGAAAAAGAAGTAATGTGCGCTTGACCAAAATGGGCGCTGCGCGCGCATTATGTTTTAGGGGGCGTTGCCCCCGTCGCATGCGCGACTCCCCCAGAGTTTCATGAACACAAGAAGCTGACCCTAGAGCTGTTCCAGATACGCCACGATGATATCCAGCGCGGCTTCGAGATCGGACTTGTGGATCATCTCGGTCACGGTGTGAATATAGCGTGTTCCAACGACGATCCCTACGGCGCGGGCTCCTGCGGCGGCTTGTTGTGCCGCAGCGCCGTCTTGGCCACCAGCGGCAAGCATTGTGCGCTGGTATGGGATGTTCTTGGCGATAGCGATCTGTTCGATTTCCTTGACCAGCGCCTTGTCGGCAATGAACGAGCTGTCCCGTACATGTAGGCCGAAGCCTTTGCCTTGAATGGTGGTCGCGTCCTTTTCGGGCACGCCGGGGGTGTCGCAGGCCAATGTCGTGTCGATGCCGATACCGATGTCGGGCTGGATACGGTGCGCCGAGGTGCGCGCGCCGCGCAAGCCGACTTCTTCTTGGGTGGTGAACACCACATGGATTTCCGCGCCGCGCCCATTGCTTCCCAAACGGCGGATTGCCTCGATCCCAAGCCAACAGGCGATGCGGTTATCGAGCGCCTTGCTGACCACCTTGTCACCGATTTCGATAAAGGGTTCGTCCATCACGACCATATCACCGATCTTGACCACATCATGGGCGGCCTTGCCCATGCCAAGATCAACGCAGAAGTCGCCGATTTCTGGGATCTTTTTGCGGTCTTCGGGGGTGGAGATATGCAGCGGCTTGCCGCCGGGGTTCATGACGCCTTTCAGGTCGCCAGTATCGGTGCAAACAAGCACGCGACGCGAAAACAGATTGCGCGGATCAAAGCCGCCTACCGGCTGCAGATATAGGAAACCTTTTTCGTCGATGTGACTGACCAGAAAGCCGATTTCATCCATATGGCACAGCAGCATGACCTTAGTCGGGTCTTTGGCGGTGCTGTCGCGACGGCACAATAGGCTTCCCATCGGATCGGTTTCAACGGCGTCAAATAGCCCGTCGATTTCGCCTTTGATCAGGTCGCGCACGCGTTCTTCGTTGCCCGGAACACCAGGTGTTTCACAAAGGGTTTTGAGCAAATCAAGATTCATGAGCGTGGCCTTGGGTTATGGAGGTTGCGCGCACGATGAACCTGTCGCGGTTAACCTGCAAGTAACCGGCTAAAGAAAAACGCGGCGATTCTACCCCCAGCTAATCGCAGTTATCCCCAAGAAATTGCTTTACAGGTGGCCGCATAACCCCCACGATATATAGTATGGGGAACGTCAACGATACGCTTTCCCTTGAGCAGTAAGCCAGATTTAGAGGGATAATAGCCCGCAGACTGGCAGCGACAGGAGGCGACAAAATGGCACTCGCAGAGCATTTCGCAGACGCAGAAGACATTCATCCTATCGACTTGGTTGAACATATCGCAGCGCATCACGAGTGGGAGTTTGACCGCATTCATGATGACCAGATTGCGATGGCCGTCGAAGGGCAATGGCGGACCTATTCGATCACGCTGGCATGGTCTGGCTATGACGAAACCCTGCGCCTGATCTGCACTTTCGAGATGGAACCCCCCGAGGACCGTTTGCCTGCACTTTACGAGTTGTTGAACAAGGT
>JBLHNX010000303.1:0-3336 GCA_047622125.1 Paracoccaceae bacterium
CAACAGGTTGTCACCGCCGAAGAAAATGTCGAATTTAAAGTGCCACGCGTGTTGCGCGAAACAGCGTGAAACAAATCCCCCGCTCCGCCCTTATCCTTGGTCTACTTGGCCTGATCCCGTTCCTGTTTGGCGCGACGATCAACCTTGGTTGGCTGGACACCAGCATGGGCGGCCCGGACGCAGGTGGTTATGCGTTGATAGTGCCCCCAGACGGGCGCGTTCTGATGATCCGCTATGGCACGATTATCCTCGCGTTTATGTCCGGCGTACTGTGGGGTTTTGCGACACGGGCGAGTGGCGCGATGCAATCATCAGGTTATGTGCTGTCGGTGATCCCCGCGCTTTGGGCGTTCTTTATGGTCAGCGGCGGGCCTGTCAGCATGGCGTCTAACCTGCTGATCGGGTTCATTGGTCTCCTGCTACTGGACTGGCATTTCTGGCGTTACGAACTGGCCCCGCCATGGTGGATGCACCTGCGGGTACTTCTAACGGTTGTAGTCGCGCTGTGCTTGCTGACGGTGATCATCTGATGCCTGACGCCAAGACAATTGCGTTCTACGACAGCGCCGCAGACCAATACGCCAACCTCACGAAAACTGGCGCGCCGGGCGGGTTGCTGAAATCCTTCATGGCATTGCTGCCTCCCAATGCTGAGGTGCTTGATCTTGGCTGCGGCCCTGCCCGCGCGTCTGTCCACATGCGTGACGCGGGTTTCCGGCCAGATCCGGTTGACGCCTCCCAAGGGATGATCACGCTCGCGAACGAAACACATCAGATCGGCGCGCGCTTGCTGACGTTTGATGATTTGGACATGGTTGCCGCCTATGACGGAGTTTGGGCGAATTTTTCATTGCTTCATGCCCCCGTCGCCGACCTCCCCCGCCACATTGATGCGATTGCACGGGCGCTGCGCTCGGGCGGCATTTTTCACATCGCCATGAAAACAGGCGAGGGCGAAGCGCGCGACGCGATTGACCGGATGTATAGCTATGTAACAGTTTCAGCGTTGCAATTGATGGTCGAAGTTGCGGGTTTTACCGTACTGGGCATTGACGAAGGACACGAAGTGGGATGTGCAGGCACCAATGATCCCTTTGTCACCATGAGAGCCCGCAAAAATGCCTGATCTTTACGCCTATACTGACGGTGCCTGCAGTGGCAATCCCGGCCCCGGAGGCTGGGGGGCCTTGCTGATTGCACGCAATGGCGGCGCGGTGGTCAAGACGCGCGAATTGTCGGGTGGTTCCGCAGATACGACCAACAACCGCATGGAATTACTGGCAGCCATCGCGGCACTGGAATCCCTATCGCGCGACACGGACATCACCATCGTGACTGACAGTTCCTACGTCAAAGACGGCATCACCACGTGGATACACGGCTGGAAAAAACGCGGCTGGAAAACCGCTGCGAACAAGCCCGTTAAGAACGAAGACCTGTGGCGGCGTCTTGATGCCGCAAACCAAAGCCACAATGTGACGTGGGAATGGGTTAAGGGCCACGCGGGCCACCCCGAAAACGAACGCGCGGACGAATTGGCGCGTGCCGGCATGGCCCCGTTCAAACCCACATGAACGCTGTTGCATTTCTTGACACGGTTTCGGTGTTTATCTTCGCGCTCACGGGTGCGCTCGTCGCCAGTCGCGCGCAACTCGATATCGTCGGGTTCATCTTTATCGCCTGCCTCACGGCTGTCGGCGGGGGCACGTTGCGCGACGTGATCTTGAACCGTGATGTGGTGTTTTGGGTCGCAAACCCGACGTTCATCCTTGCCGGAACAGTGGCGGCGGTGCTGGTGTTTTTCACCGCGCACCTGCTGGAATCTCGCTACCGCACGATCTTGTGGCTTGATGCTTTTGCGCTGGCCGTGGCCGTGCCTGCCGGTGTTGCCGTCGCTATTGGTATGGGGCAACCTTGGTCGATCGTACTGATTATGGGCGTCACCACGGGCTGTTTTGGCGGATTGCTACGTGATGTGGTGTGCAACGAAGTGCCCTTGGTCCTGAAACAGGGCGAGCTTTATGTGACCTGCGCCTTTGCCGGTGCAGGCGGTGCGGTGCTCACTCTGGCAGGCGGATACGGGACCAACGCCGCTCTTGTCACATGTGCCGCAATTACGCTGGCCCTGCGCGCAGGCTCCATCGGTTTCGGCTGGCGTTTGCCGGTCTACAAAAGCCGCCCGCCAAAGGTTTAAGTCAGCCGTTCTGGCAGGGTGAGGCCACGCAGCGCATCAACGCTTTCCATCGGTTTCTTGCCGGCACGTTGAATGCGCGTGACCGCGACCGCGCCAGTACCACAAGCGACCGTGAATCCCTCCAAAACCTGCCCAGCTGCACCCTGCCCCGCTGCAAGGTGGCTGCCCAACAGCTTGACTCGCTCACCCCCTACATCGCACCACGCACCGGGAAATGGCGACAGGCCACGGATCAAACGATCAACGTCTTCGGCAGATTTCGACCAATCCACGCGTGCCTCTGCCTTGTCGATTTTGGCGGCATAGGTCACGCCGCCCTCGGGCTGAACCTGTGGCACCAAAGTATCAATTTGCGCGATCGCACGCACGATCAGATCGGCACCAAGCGCCGACAAGCGGTCGTGCAATGCCCCGGTGGTTTCGGTTTCGCCAATGGCCAGCGCGTCACGCAGCAACACTGGCCCCGTGTCCAAACCTGCCTCCATCTGCATGATGCACACGCCGGTTTCGCTTTCCCCTGCCATAATTGCACGATGGATCGGGGCTGCACCGCGCCAACGAGGCAAAAGACTGGCGTGGATATTCAAGCACCCAAGTTTCGGCGCATCCAACACCGCTTGGGGCAAGATCAATCCATAGGCGACAACAACTGCGAGATCAGCATCAATGGCCGCAAACTCTGCCTGCGCCGCATCATCTTTCAAAGACACAGGGTGACGGACCATAAGCCCCAAGGCCTCCGCGCGGGCTTGAACAGGACTTGGGCGATCTTTCTTACCACGCCCTGCAGGACGGGGCGGCTGCGAATACACCGCACAAATCGCATGACCCGCTGCAACCAATGCATCCAGCACGGTGACAGAAAAATCAGGCGTTCCCATAAAAATAATGCGCACCGCAACCCCCTCATCTTGCCAAAAATATCCGCCCCGCAGGGTCGGTCAGCCGCGTAACCCTAGCCCGCGATTTTACGCGCCTTCTTGATCAACATGTCGCGCTTAACACGGCTCAAATTGTCAAAATACATCTTGCCGTCCAGATGGTCGATCTGGTGCTGCACGCTGGTCGCCCAAAGGCCCACCAATTCCGTCCGGTCCCATATGCCGTCCTCGTTCATGAACCGCACAGTCACGGCGCGCGGG
>JBLHNX010000304.1:0-3331 GCA_047622125.1 Paracoccaceae bacterium
CGGGTTCGAAATGAATGCCGTCAGACGGGCTGGCCGTGATATGGTCCCCGGCGTTCAAAAAGTGCAGCCCGCGCGCAGTGGCGTAGCTTGCCAATAGCGGGGCAAGCGCGCGCGATTTCGCTTCGCAACCGATAAACTCATCGCCAAGCAATCCGGCTTCTAGCGCGACGGGCGGACAGATGAGCAGAATTTTGAACCCGCCGTGGCGGTCCTGCATATCGGCCTGCATTGCGATATCAACTAGCGCGGCGAACCCTGCTACAATCGTCGCGGGCGTCGCGCCAAAGCGGGCCTTTACGTCATTGGTTCCCAACATGATCGTCAGCCAATCAATCGGTCCATGGCTGGCAAGCGCGATTTTCAATCCCTCGCGCCCGTCCATATGCGTGCCCATGACCGGATCGGGGAGTGCGGTCGTGCGCCCGGGCAGGCCCTCCTCGACAAGGGTCCAGTTGGGGCCAAGAGTGCGGAGAGCCAAGGTCGGCCAGCGGGTTTGCGCATCGAAACGCTGCGAGATGCGTTCGTCGCGAAACGGCGCGGTGCCATGGGTGTTGCTATCCCCGAATGCTAAAAGTGTTGGCATGATCGCCTCCTGTTTCCTGCAAAGCTACGTCGTCACGTGAATTGGGTAAAGCCAGCCCTTGGCCTTTTGCGATGACATGCCCATATAGGGGGCAACACAGCAATTGATGGGGGCTAATATGCTCAACCTTGGTGATACAGGCGCAGATGCGCCAGCGACAGATCTGATCAAAGATAGCGGCGACGCGACGTTCATGGAAGACGTGATCGAGGCCAGCAAAACCGTGCCGGTGATCGTCGATTTCTGGGCGCCGTGGTGTGGCCCATGCAAGACGCTTGGCCCCGCGCTCGAGGCGGCAGTGACCAAGGCGGGCGGGCGCGTTAAGATGGTTAAGGTCGACGTGGACCAGAACCAAGGCATCGCGGGCCAGTTGCAGGTGCAATCCATCCCGACCGTCTATGCGTTCTACGAGGGCAAGCCGGTTGACGGGTTCCAAGGCGCGCAGCCGCAATCCGAAATCGATGCGTTCGTGAACAAGGTCGCTGATCTTGGCGGCGAGGAAGACAACGGGTTGGCGGATGCTTTGGAAGCAGCTGAGGCGATGCTGACCGAGGGCGAGGCTGCTGATGCGGCAGAAACCTTTGCGGCCGTTATAGAAGAAGACGGGAATAGTGCGGCGGCCTTTGGTGGCTTGGCCCGTGCGCATATGGCGCTGGGACATTTGGACGAGGCCGAGGGCGTGCTGAACGGTGCCCCCGCCGAGATTGCCAACGCGCCGGAAATGGAAGCGGCCCATGCGCAGCTTGATTTGGCGCGACAGGCTGAAAATGCCGGACCGCTGGATGATTTGCGCGCGCAGGTCGCAGCGGATGAAAACGATCACCAAGCGCGGTTTGATCTGGCTACGGCGCTGCACGCGTCCGGCGATGTCGAAGGTGCGGTTGGCGAATTGCTGGAGTTGTTCCGCCGTGATCGCGAATGGAATGACGGTGGCGCCAAGGCGCAGCTGTTCACGATTTTCGATGCGCTCAAGCCGACTGACCCGATCGCTTTGAACGGGCGTCGCAAGTTGTCGTCGATGATATTTGCCTGACGGGTTTCGCAGGCTAGGTTAAGTGCATGTTCACAGAATCAGACTTGCCAGAGACGATCCCGCTTTTCCCACTGCCCGGAGCGTTGCTTTTGCCGCGCGCGCGGTTGCCGTTGCACCTGTTTGAACCGCGCTATCTGGCGATGTTGGACGATGTGCTGAAGTCACCGACGCGATTGATCGGAATGATCCAGCCGTTCGATGGGCCGCATGGGACAAGTCGGTTGCACAGCATTGGATGTGCGGGGCGGCTTACGGCGTTTTCGGAAACCGAAGACGGGCGCTATATGATTACCCTGTCCGGCGTCTCGCGGTTTCGCGTGGTCGCGGAGGTTGAGGGGTTCACCCCCTATCGCCGCTGCGATGTGTCGTGGGCGGGGTTCGGGCGTGACCTTGGGCCCGCCGAAAAGGATCCTGGATTGGATCGGACCAATTTGATGGACCTGCTGGAACGGTTCTTTCATGAACGTGGGCTATCGACTGACTGGGACAGCATGAAAGACGCGGACGACGAATTGCTGATCAATTCGCTGTCGATGCTTTGCCCGTTTGATCACGAAGACAAACAGGCCCTGCTTGAGGCCCCGTCATTGTCCACGCGTCGCGAGACCTTGTTTACCCTGATCGAATTTGCCATGCGTGGCGGCGACAACGAGGAGATCATGCAATGAGCAACGAACGCGCGTTTGACCCCAAGATGCTTGAGGCTTTGGTTTGCCCGCAGACCCACGAGCCACTAAAATACGACGCTGAAAAGCAGGAACTTGTGTCGAAATCGGCCCACCTTGCCTATCCGATCCGTGGAGGGATTCCGGTGATGCTCGTGGATGAAGCACGCCAGCTCGATTAACTGCGCATCAACCTAGGCAAGTCGCCGCTAAGGCCCGCTGCCTCGCGGATGAAACTGCGCCGTGCTGCCGGGATCGCGTTGACGACGCCCATGCCAATGTCGCGGATACCACGCAGCAATGGATTGTCGTTTGAGAACAGCTTGTTGAACGTATCTGTCGCAACGGCGAGCGTGGCTGTGTCGAACCGCCGCCATTGTTGATAGCGCTGCATGACCGGCGCGCTGCCGATGTCTTCACCGCGTGCGCGTGCATCTGCCAGCACTTGGGCCAAGGCAGCCACATCACGCAGGCCTGCGTTCAATCCCTGACCCGCAATTGGGTGCATTCCGTGGGCTGCATCGCCGACCAAAGCCACGCGATCCGCGATGAAACTGTTCGCAAGTGTAAGGTTAAGTGGATAGCTGAACCTTGCACCACTCAGGGAAATCTCGCCCAGAAAGCTCCCGAATGCGGGGCGTAGGGCGTCCAGAAAATCATTGTCGTTCATTGCCGCGAGTTCGGCGGCGCGGTCATCGGTTTCGCTCCAGACGATCGAGCTGCGATTGCCGGTCAGCGGTAGAATTGCCAGCGGGCCGTGCGGCATAAAGAACTGATGCGCGATACCGCCGTGGGGCCTGTCATGGGTCACGGCGCAGACAACGCCGGTTTGTTCGTATCCCCAGCCGGTGCGGGCGATTCCCGCACGCTGGGCCGTGCCGCTGCGCCGCCCATCCGAGCCGATCAGGAGTCCGGCGGTAACGGTTTTGCCTGAAGCAAGCTCTACCTTTGCGCCTCTTGCATCAACTGATTGTGCCACCACGGTTTCGCCAGCGATCTGCGTGATCCGATCATTTTCGGCCAATGCATCGAGGAAGGCGCGGCGCAGGT
>JBLHNX010000305.1:0-3315 GCA_047622125.1 Paracoccaceae bacterium
GCCCGCAGGCGCGCAACTATCTGGGCGACATAGCAGACCGCGCAGTCAGCTATGTTGGCCCCGCAGATAACGGTTTCGCGCAATTTTCATTGCGCTTTGACGCGGCTTAGGGACAATAGATAGGCAGGTTAAACTCATAGGGATCGGCGTATGCGAAGGCTCTTTTTGGCACTTATCGTTCTGGCAACTGTCGCTGCCTATTTCACCAATCCCAGTCAGACCCGGATCGATGCGCAAATCGACGTCATGCTGCAGGCCGCGATCAATGATGGACAACTTGACGATTTGTCAGATCCGGCGGCCGCGATTGCCCTGCTGGCATGCAAAACAGATGTCCAAATCTGTGCGCAGATGCTGCGCCATGGGCTTGAGCTAAACTTTAGCGATCAAAAGCTGTTCACAACGGTGCGCGCAACGGGGTTTGGCAAGGCCGTCACCTGTTTTGCTGCTTACACAAGGCTGTTTTGCCCCGGCGGTCTGAACGACGCCTAGCATCCCTTGCGCGATGCCACCCACCCGCCTATATGAGGGACGAGAGGTTGGCGCGGGCAGGCGCCTCGCCAACCTGGTCAGATCCGGAAGGAAGCAGCCACAACGAGCCCCGCTTGGGTCGATGTCCAGCCTCTCACCTACCGCGCCTTGTGCGCTATGCCCTATCGGGCCACGTCAGGAGGGTATCCATGATTGCATTTTTATCCGCCAGCCGGGCCGTGGCGCATTCCTAAGGGAAAAACCCAATTGCCCGCTTTGATCCCTTTTCCTGATCTTGGGCTTTTCCAATGACCGAACTGACATTGACCAGCCTTGGCTGGACCCCTTTCTTTGAGCACCAACGCAATGCTGACGATATCGGCACGCCGGCGCGCGTCACTGCTGTACACCGGGCCAGCGTCACCGTTCTGGGCACAGATGGCACCGCGACGTTGCTCCCGCCCGAACAGGCTGGCAATTATGCGGTCGGCGATTGGCTGCTGCACGACGGCACAGTTGTTACCCGCCTGCTGAATCGCCAAACCGAAGTATCGCGCCGCGCCGCTGGTGAAGTTGCCATGCGGCAGCTGATCGCCGCCAATGTCGACACCCTTGCCGTGGTCACAAGCTGCAACGCGGATTTCAACGTGGCCCGGCTTGAACGCTATTTGGCGATGGCCGGTGCGGCGGGATGCATGCCGCTGATCGTATTGACCAAAACGGACGAAACCGACGACGCTCAATCCTATATCGACCGCGCACAAAAATTGTCATCATTGGCCTCTGTCATCGCGATAGATGCGCGCGATCCAGAAGACGCCACGCGCCTTTATCCGTGGTGCAGGAACGGTCAGACCCTTGCGCTAGTGGGGTCATCCGGCGTCGGGAAAACCACGCTGCAAAACCTGCTGACAGGCATCCAAGAGGCAACCCAAGGCATGCGCGAAGACGATGCCAAGGGCCGCCACACCACCACCAGCCGCGCCCTGCGCGCAACCCTTGCAGGCGGCTGGTTGATCGACACTCCGGGGATGCGTGAATTGCGCCTCGCGGACGCGGCCGAAGGGATCGAAGTCGTATTCGGCGACCTGAGCGAGATCGCCACGCAGTGCAAATTCAGGGACTGCGCCCACGAAAGCGAACCGGGCTGCGCCGTTCAAGCCGCCATTGCCGCAGGGACGATTGATCCCGACCGCCTTGCCCGCTGGCAAAAGCTGGTCCGCGAGGATGAACACAACAGCGAATCCGTGGCCGATGCCCGCTTACGCCAAAAGAAATTCGGCAAGATGGTCAAAGGCGCAATGTCCAAGAAACATGGCGGGCGCGGGACCTAAACGCCCAGTGCCCAGTCCATCTGTTCGCCCGTTTCTACCGCACAGGGCCGCACCGCGCGTACCCGTTTTAGGGCTTTGTGCCCTTCCTCGCCGGCCGCGATCATTGTCCTTAAACAGGCCATGCCCGACCGTCCACAACCCGCACGGCAATGGACCAAGACGCGCCCGCTCCGCCCCAAGATCGCCAAAGCACGATCTTCAATCATGGTCCATTCTGCATAGCCATCGGGCACTGCGAAATCCGCGATCGGCAGATGGGCCCATGCAATTCCGCGCGCCGCAAGGTCATCTGGCATCTGCGCCGCCGCCAGCTCGTCCAGCGTCGTCATCGTGACAACCAACTGCGGCCCCCACACCTGCAAAGCCGCCAAATCCTGTGCATAATTCCCACCGCGTCCCGGCATCGACGAAATTGCCAAAGTGCCACCGCCAACCGGCAAAGCGTAAATTTCAAACTCTGACTTTTCCAACCTGCTAACCGCCCCGCGATGCCTGTGGACCTTAGCCCCGCTCCGCCCTACCCTAGACGCCAAATCCGAATCCAGAAAGCCCACATGAGCGCAGACGCCCCCAAGCCCGCCTATCAAGTTCTGGCGCGAAAATACCGCCCCGAGACCTTTGCCGATCTTATCGGGCAAGACGCGATGGTGCGCACCCTGCGCAACGCTTTTGCCGCCGATCGCATCGCCCAGGCGTTTATGATGACGGGTATTCGCGGGACCGGCAAAACCACCACCGCGCGGATCATCGCCAAAGGGATGAACTGTATTGGCGCGGACGGCACAAGTGGGCCAACGACCGACCCTTGCGGCAAGTGCGAACACTGCACGGCCATCATGGAAGGCCGTCACGTCGACATCATGGAAATGGATGCGGCATCTAACACAGGCGTCGCCAATATCCGCGAAATCATCGATTCGGTGCATTACCGCGCGGCTTCGGCCCGCTACAAAGTCTACATCATCGACGAAGTGCACATGCTGTCCACAGGCGCGTTCAACGCCTTGCTAAAAACGCTCGAAGAACCACCCGCACACGTCAAATTCATCTTTGCAACGACGGAAATTCGCAAAGTTCCCGTAACAGTCCTGTCGCGCTGTCAGCGCTTTGATCTGCGCCGGATCGAACCCGAGGATATGATCGCGATGCTGAAACGCATCGCCGTGGCCGAAGGGGCCGATATTGCCGATGACGCGCTGGCCCTGATCACCCGTGCCGCTGAAGGGTCCGCGCGCGATGCACAATCGCTGCTGGATCAGGCGATCAGCCACGGTGCTGGTGAAACGACTGCCGATCAAGTCCGCGCAATGTTGGGCCTGGCAGATCGTGGCCGTGTCCTTGACCTGTTTGATATGATCCTGCGCGGCGACGCGGCTGGCGCGTTGACCGAACTATCCGGCCAATATGCTGACGGGGCCGACCCGATGGCGGTGTTGCGTGACCTCGCTGAAATCACCCATTGGATAAGCGTCATAAAAATTACGCCGGACGCCGCCGATGATCCGACGAT
>JBLHNX010000306.1:0-3311 GCA_047622125.1 Paracoccaceae bacterium
TAGAATTTCTGCAATCCATCAGGAGCATTGTGATGCACGACATCCGCACAATCCGCGAAAATCCCGCCGCTTTTGACGCGGCCCAATCCCGTCGCGGGGATGCGCCTTTGTCCTCTGATCTGCTTGCGTTGGACGAAGCACGCCGCGCCAAAATTCTGGCCGCTGAAACCGCGCAGGCTGAGATGAACCAAGCAGCTGGGCGGATCGGCCGATTGATTGCTGAGGAGGAATTTGACCAAGCCGACTTCTATAAGGGGGTGGCAAACAAAATGAAGGTCGAAGTTGCCGACTTGCGCAATGCCGCCAAAGCGCAAGACGAACGCCTGACCGCCGCATTGGCAGTGATCCCCAACATTCTGGCCGATGACGTGCCCGAAGGCGCCGATGAAAACGACAACGTCGAGGTCAGCACTTGGGGCACGCCACGCAGCTTTGCCTTTCGGCCGGTTGAACACTTCGAGATTCCTGCCGTGGCGCCGTCGATGGATTTCGAAACCGCCGCCAAGATTTCAGGTAGTCGCTTTGTGTTGCTTTCGGGCGCCGTGGCGCGCGTGCATCGCGCACTGGCGCAGTTCATGATCGACGTGCATGTGGACGAAAACGGCCTGACCGAGGTCAACCCACCCGTGCTTGTCCGCGACGAGGCGATGTATGGCACTGACAAACTGCCGAAATTCGGCGATGACAGCTATCGCACCGAAGAAGGTATGTGGCTGATCCCGACCTCCGAAGTGCCACTGACCTATATTGCCGCCGGTGAAATACTAGACGAGGGCGACCTGCCCCGCCGCTATACGGCGCACTCGCTGTGCTTCCGCTCTGAAGCGGGCAGTGCGGGGCGTGATACGTCGGGCATGCTGCGCCAGCACCAGTTTGAAAAAGTTGAAATGGTCAGCGTGACCCACCCTGATCAATCGGACGCCGAACAAAAGCGCATGCTACGTTGCGCCGAAGACCTGTTGGAACGTCTGGATATCCCCTACCGCACAGTGAACCTTTGTGCCGGTGACATCGGTTTTGGCGCGCGCCGCACCTTTGATATCGAAGCATGGTTGCCGGGGCAGAATGCCTATCGCGAAATCAGCTCGGTCTCGTCCACGGGTGACTTTCAGGCACGCCGCATGAACGCCCGTTTCAAGCCTGCCGATGGTGGCAAGCCACAGTTCGTGCACACGCTGAATGGATCCGGGCTGGCCGTTGGCCGCTGCCTTATTGCCGTGCTTGAGAATGGCCAAGAGGAAGACGGTTCTGTTACCCTTCCTGCCGTGCTGCACCCCTATCTGCGCGGCAAAACCCGCATCTCTGCGGACGGCATATTGGCCTAACGGGGAATTAACGGGGCCGCGAAATCTGGCCAAGGCGGTGCGTGTCGCCGCCTTCGGCCATCGCCCGCGCACGGCGCAGCGCGGCGTATTGATCATCAGGCATTTCGAACAACTGATGATAGATACGGTCCAACGATTGTGGCCGATAGCTATTGTCCTGTCGAAATCGGTCAATCGCCGCAACACTGACCTCGGACAGGTCACTTGGCCCCGCGCGGTCCTGTTCGATCAGGTTCAACAGCGCGCCTGACAGGCCGACGGGGCCGAATTTGTTATCCAGCGGATCAAACGGATCAAAGTCATAGGCGACGCGGTCCAACGCGTGCCAATCAATCGCCAGTCCCGCCTGCTGCGCGCCCATCGCCACCCAATTGAGCGCAATCGAGGACAAGCCGATCCTACTGCCCCCGCCGCCAACAGATCCGTGATTCCCCGCAAACCACTGCTGCATATAGGTCGGCACGAAATGCTCGTAGCGTTCGTTCAATGCGGGCATGTTGTCCCACGGATAGGCCGGAAACGTTTTGCGCTTTTCATCAAGTGACATGGCATGGCGGGCCGCCAGAACCATCGACGACAGCTTGGCATCATGAAATCTGTATTGGCGGTTAAATTGTTCGGCTAAAGGCAGGAACGCAGGCAGCCCCAGCGCGCTGACGGTATCCCAGACCCCAAGGTAGGCGATGCGCAGATCAACGACACCCGCACTCCCCTTGCCATGTTTGCCGCGCCACGCCATTTCCGCTGGGCTGGTGGCAGTATCGGGTGCAAAGCCTTCGCGCCAAGCATGGCTGGCATCCGAACTGGGGTGCGTGTCCGGATCGCGGCTGATGTAACGCGCCAAGGCTTCGGGCAGACGCGCCAGATGCGCGCGAGGGGGAATTCCGCACGACCGGATCATACCGACCAAGGAACGCGCGGCAAACGCACCACGCGAAAAGCCAAAGATGCAAATCTCGTCGCCCGGCTCATAGGCAAACACCAGATTGCGATAAGCGTCTTCGATGATATCCGTGAGGCCCCACCCCAGCGCGCCACCAAACGTCCGGTCCATCTTGCGCGCAAGCGCGTTATTGCCGCGCCCCGATCCGACACCGGGGGAATAGATTACCATCTGCGGCATGCCATGAACCGACCCCCCATCCGCCCGATGGCGCACGCAGCGCGCAAGCCGCACCACATTGGTAGGGTGTTGCGCGTCCGGACGGTTCCATGTGCCGTCGATGAAAATGGCGATGCGTTTCAGTGTGTCGCTCCTTTGGAAAACCCTCGCCCGCGGTCTGCCCCTTGGTCAAGTCGGCAAAACCAGACTATAATTGAACCAAACCACCCCGTCAGGAGTATTAGCAGCATGAAACAAATGTACGCCGTCTTCGCCCTGATCCTGACCATCACTTTTGTGATCTCGCCCGCGTTTACGGACCCGTTCATGGGGTTTCGTGCTGACCAGTTACCGATCCCGCAAATTGATCCACAAATTCAACCCGCGGGTTATGCGTTTTCAATCTGGGGGCTGATTTACGGCTGGTTGATCGTGTCAGCCGTGTTCGGCCTTTGGAAGCGCCGCGATGATGGCGCGTGGAACGCCATGCGCGCGCCACTGATCGTCAGTCTGGCACTAGGCACACCGTGGTTGGCAATTGCCAATACCAGCGCGATTTGGGCGACCGTTGTGATTTGGGGCATGGCAGCATTCGCGGTCATTGCCTTGATCCGCGCACCAAAAGCCGACCGCTGGTGGGCGCAGGCCCCCGTCGGGCTTTATGCAGGCTGGCTGACGGCGGCCGGGTTTGTATCACTTGGCAGCACGGCAGCGGGGTATGGCGTTTTGACCGACAGCATTGGCTGGGCCCTGATCTGCATCGCGGGCGCGTCCGTGGTCGCCATCGCAACGCAACAGATGCGCAAAAGCGCGCCCGAATATAGCGCCGCCGTGATCTGGGCCCTGATCGGCATCATCGTCGCGGGACCGGCCATGGCTGTCAG
>JBLHNX010000307.1:0-3309 GCA_047622125.1 Paracoccaceae bacterium
CACACACCTTCGTAGTTCTGAACACGCGAGCGCGTGCCTTCGGTCACTTTGTAACCGACGCGGATGGTGTCACCCGCTTTGAAATCGGGAAGGTCTTTCCCGAGGGCGGCAATTTGCTCCGCCTCTATCTGTGCGATCAGGTTCATATGATCGTCTCCTATTTACACGCGGTTTTTCCGCGGATGTGAGGGCTGCCAGAGCTTTGGTCTTCGCGGGTCGATTATCGCCCACCAAAGGTTTCACGGCCTTGCTTTTGCTATCCGGCGGGTTCGCGGTGAAGAGGTCGCGGCCATACCAAACAGGCCCAACGACTCTATAAGGGTCGCGGACAGGCGGGATATAGAGGGGATGGGTGTTTGGGGCAAGGGGATTTGCGCGATCATAACTGCCCGAAATCAAGTCGCAGGCGCCGGGCAATCGACGGGGCGCCCCGACGGGCTGGCGATTTGGTGCGCCGCGCGCGCTGTTGCTGGGTTGGATGTGCTATGCGGCCATAACGTGCCAGCCGATGAATGCAGTATCGCCCCCCCCCACGGGCCGTCGACTACCTGTCTTTCTTTGCCCACAAATCGGGCCGCCTTTCGCGGGTAATCTTTTCACTCATTTCGCGCCGCCACTTGGCCACTTTGCCGTGGTCCCCTGACGTCAGAACCGGTGGGATTCCCCGCCCTTCCCATTCAGCGGGTCGGGTATATTGCGGGTGTTCCAGCATCCCGTCTGAATGGCTTTCCTCAACCGCGCTTTCCGCATTGCCCAGCACACCGGGCAGCAGGCGGACGCAGGCATCAATCAGCACCATTGCAGGGAGTTCGCCGCCGGTCAGGACATAATCACCCATCGAAACTTCGATGATCTCGTAGTGCTCCAGCACCCGTTCATCCACGCCCTCGAACCGGCCACACAACAGCGTCACACCGTCCTGCGCAGCCAAATCCTGCGCCATGGCTTGTGTAAACGGCGCGCCGCGCGGTGACAGGTAGATCAGCGGCGTGCGCCCTTTGGCGCGGCGGCGCGTGTCCTCGATTGCCTGTGCGACCACATCGGATCGCAGGACCATGCCAGCGCCACCACCTGCAGGGGTATCATCGACGTTACGGTGTTTGCCGATCCCAAAGCGCCGCAGGTCAGTCGTTTGCAGCTGCCAGATGCCGTCTTTCAGCGCCTTGCCCGTCAGACTGTCGCCCAAGATGCCCGGAAAAGCGTCGGGCAAAAGCGTGATAACCTGCGCGCGCCAGACACCTGCCAGATCGGGGGAATCCTCCATCAAGGCGCTGGGTTTCAAGGTCGCCGAGATAGACTTGCGACCGTGAGATTTAGTTAGCTTTTCTATCATGCGCGCGGTCCCTTGTTCCAGCCGCCAAGGCCCGACATTTTGGCGAGTGCCTCTTTCTTGTCGTGCACTTCGGCGTCGTCAAGCGTGCTGGCATTCAAGACACGAAACTGTTCGGCCACTTCTGATGTGGGGCCGCGATTACCTGCGGCGACAGGATCAAGCTGGGCCAAAATACCGCTCGGAAAGTCCAAGCTTTCAAGAATAGCACCGCCCGGGCCAAGCGGGTGGTCGCGGCTTTGATCAAGCGGCAGGCTGGTGACGGCGTATGGGGCAACGCCCTTGCGGATCTCGTCCACGACGTCATCCAGATCAGCGGCAGGGGCATATTTCTTGCGAAACTCGTCCCACGTGAGGGTCAAACGGAAGCCACGCAGGTGATGACGATAAGCGCTAAATAGCCAATCACCCGACGTGCGCGTGGTCAGCGTGACCGATAGATCATGACCGGGAAAACGATCCTCAAGATAGCCGCAAAGATAGCTGATCGTGACCGGCGCGGCACCGTAGGTTTCGACGTTGGGCCAACCGGGCAAATGGCCCGACAGGCCTTCACAGCTTAGCAAAATGTGGCGCGGATCATCAGCGGGAAGGTTGGCAAAGGCACTGTCCAATGCATCAGCCATATCCAGCAAGAGTAGCGGGTTTTGCGTTTTGGAAAACCCCATGCACAGTTTGGCAACATCGCGTAGATGGCGCAGCTGAAAGATAGCGACATGTGGGGCAAGGCGCTCGCGATTGTGCCAGAACAGATGCTGTGCGGTGCTGGTGCCCGTCTTGTGAAATCCGGGATGCAGCAGGATGCGCTTAGCCATCGGCGGGATCGACGCTATCGGGCATCAAACCCTCGGGCGGGTCAATGATCACGCGGCCGCTCGCCAGATCGACAGTGGGCACGATTTTGCGGGTGAACGGGATCAGGGCGCTGTCGCGCAGGCCCGCGCCCGTGACCTCGAGCATGTCTTCGGCGCCGTTATTCATCACGGCCTTCACGCGGCCAATTTCGGCGCCGCCCGCGTCAAAGACCGCAAGGCCGACCAGATCGTTGTGGTAATATTCGTCGTCCGGCAGATGCGGCAGTTGCGCGCGATCTGCAAAAAGATCAACACCGCGCAGGGCGTCGGCCTGTTCTTTGGTGGTGATGCCGTCAAGGCGGGCGATCAGGCTGCCCTTGGTCTGACTGAGCAGGACAATGGTCGCGAAAATCCGGCCATTGTCGGTGGTTAGCGGGGTATAGTCGGCAATCGCTTGCGGGTCGGCGCAAAATGATTTCAGCCGCACGTCCCCCGAGACGCCAAACGCGCCGCCGATAGAGCCAACAATGATACGATCCTCAGGCATGTGCTTAACCCTATCAGAAATGGTGGAGCCGCCAAGCAGCGGCCCCACCGTGTTGGGCTTATTCAGCCGCTGCTTCTTCGGCTGCAACATCTTCTGCAGGCGCTTCTTGCGCAGGTGCGGCTGCGGCTTCTGCGGCGGCGGCTGCTTTGGCGACTTTTTCTTCGGCGCGGTCGGTTGCGGCTTTGCCAGGCGTGCCCTTCTTGGGGTTGTTACGGTCCTTCTTGGGCAGTGCGCCGGCGGCTTCCAGCATGCGCGATACGCGGTCGGTTGGCTGTGCGCCTTGGCCGATCCAATACTGGATACGCTCGAGGTCCATGTTCACGCGCTCTTCGCTGTCTTTTGGCAGCAATGGGTTATATGTGCCCAGCTTTTCGATGTAACGGCCATCGCGTGGCATACGGCTGTCAGCAGCAACGATGCGATAGAACGGGCGCTTCTTGGAGCCACCGCGAGCGAGACGAATTTTCATAGCCATGATATATAGTCCTTTATTTTCAGTATATTAAGATTGGTGTTGTTTGTGATGCTGAATGACTTCAGCGATGATGAAGTTGAGAAACTTCTTGGCAAATTCAGGGTCCAGATCGGCCTGACTTGCCAAATCTTCTAGCCGTGCGATCTGTGCGGCTTCGCGCGCG
>JBLHNX010000308.1:0-3237 GCA_047622125.1 Paracoccaceae bacterium
ATTTTCCGGCACGAACTCTGACCAGTGTTCGCCGAGTCCCGTGCAAGTGCTGGACCTTTGCGGGCCATTGCGGCATTACATGATCAACCTTATCGGAGCATGACCATGGGCGTTCTTAACTATATCAAACGCATCTTTACGTGGTGGGACGGGCAGACGCTTGGCACCCAGCTTTGGACTTGGCGCAAGGGCGTTAAAGTCGGCGAAGATGCCGCTGGCAACATCTATTACAAAACCCATGATGATGCCCGCCGTTGGGTTATTTTCAATGGCGAAGTCGAAGCTAGCCGGATAAATCCTGATTGGCACGGCTGGCTGCATCGGACCTGGGACGAGCCGCCAACCGACAAACCGCTGGCGCACAAAGCATGGGAAAAACCCCATATGGCCAATATGACTGGCACCGATGCGGCCTATGCGCCGTCCGGTTCATTGCGGCGCGCGCCAAAGTCCCGCGCCGATTACGAGGCTTGGCGCCCCGAATAGGGCGACCCGAGTGTAGCGGTAGCCGAGGGTATGATGCGCGAAAACACAACCGAAGTGATCGTCGGCGGCGCTGTTTTGGTGCTGGCTTTGGGATTCCTTGCCTATGCGGCACAGGCTACCGGATTTTCTCGCAGCAGCGGTGGCTATGACCTGAGCGCGAACTTCCGATCGGCCGAGGGCGTGAGTGTTGGCACCGACATCCGGCTTGCTGGCGTCAAGATCGGCACGGTAACGGGTATGAGCCTGAACACAGATACCTACCGCGCCGAAACACTGTTTACCTTGCAGGACAATGTGCTGATCCCCGACGATTCCGCAGCGGTTGTTGCCTCAGAAGGGTTGCTGGGCGGCACATTCGTCGAAATCGTGCCCGGTGGATCGTTTGAATATTTGGGTGAAGGCGCCGTCATCGAAAATACGCAAGGGGCCGTTGGCTTGATATCGCTCTTGATGAAATTCGTGTCGGGCGGTGAAGAAGAATGATGCGGGTTCTCGCACTTTTGTGCGCGCTTTTTGCGCTGCCAGTCGCTGCCCAGCAGGCAAGCAATGCTGATGGCGGTGAAATCCGGGTGCTGGATAAGACCACTGGCGTCGTGAGCGATCTTGAATTTTTGGCGGGCGAAACCCAACGCCTTGGTCACCTTGAGATCTCCATGGAGGAATGCCGCTTTCCATCTGAAAACCCATCAGGTGACGCCTATATTCTGCTGACGATTTTCTATCGTGATCTGCCCGATCCGGTGTTTCGCGGCTGGATGATCGCTTCGGCGCCGGCGATCAACGGGATGAGCCATCCGCGTTACGATGTCTGGGCAATGCGCTGCAAGACATCCTGAGACCGGGCCGCGTCTGGCCCGGTAAAATCAGCTGATATGTCAATCGCTTGGGTCAGTTGCGCGTGATACTGCGCGCGCGAAATTTCTGCCGCGCCAAGGCTGATCAAATGTGGCGTAGTGAACTGCGTATCAAACAGTACAAAGCCTGCTTGCCGCAACCTGTCGACCAAATAGGCCAGCGCGATTTTTGACCCGTTCACACGGCGCGAGAACATGCTTTCACCAAAGAACGCCCCACCAATCGTCAGCCCGAACACGCCGCCAATCAAGGCACCGCTCAGATCGCGCACCTCAAGCGAATGGGCAGACCCTATCGCGTGCAAAGCATCGTAAAGCCCGACAAGTTCATGGTTGATCCATGTTGTTTCACGATCTGCGCAGGCCGCCACAACACCAGCGAAGTCGCGGTTAACATCGACGGAGTAGTCGTCGCGCCGCATCGTCCGCGCGAGCGAGCGCGAGGTGTGAAAGCTGTCTAGTGGAAAGACCCCGCGCTGGCGCGGATCAACCCAGAACACGTCGGAATCGTCTTGGTGTTCGGCCATTGGGAAAATGCCATTGGCGTATGCATTGAGCAGCAGAGCAGGGGTCAACATCCGCGTTCCGCCGTCATATGCGCCTTAACCTTGAAGGTTTTCTTCAAGCCAATGTTCAAGCCAGTGGATGTTGTAGTTTCCACTGAGAACAGCCTCTTCCTGCAAGAGTGCGTGAAACAACGGCACGGTTGTATCGACACCATCAACGATCAATTCGCCAAGCGCGCGGGCCAGTCGGGCCAATGCTTCGGGGCGGTCGCGGCCATGTACGATCAGTTTGCCGATCAGGCTGTCGTAATAGGGCGGGATCGAATAGCCGTCATAAAGCGCACTATCCATCCGAACGCCAAGGCCACCGGGGGCATGAAATTGCGTAATTCGGCCTGGACAGGGTACAAAGTTTGGCAGCTTTTCAGCGTTGATCCGCACCTCGATAGCATGGCCATTGATTGTCAGGTCATCTTGGCCAAACGACATCGGCAGCCCTTCGGCCACGCGGATTTGTTCGCGAACCAGATCAACGCCAAAGATCGCTTCGGTCACGGGGTGTTCGACCTGCAAACGAGTGTTCATTTCGATGAAATAGAACTCGCCGTTTTCAAACAAGAATTCGATCGTGCCTGCGCCAATGTAGTTGATCGCGGCCACAGCATCCGCACAGACCTTGCCGATTTTGGCGCGTTCTTCGGGCGTGATTGACGGGCCGGGGGCTTCCTCGAATACTTTTTGGTGGCGGCGCTGAAGCGAGCAATCACGCTCGCCCAGATGTACGGCCTTGCCCTTGCCGTCGCCGAACACTTGAATTTCGATATGGCGCGGGGTGGTCAGATATTTCTCGATATAGACTTCGTCGTTGCCAAAGTTAGACTTACCCTCGGCGCGCGCGGTCTGGAATGCAGATTTCATGTCAGCGGCGGTTTGCGCCACTTTCATGCCTTTGCCACCACCGCCAGCCGTGGCCTTAATGATAACCGGATAGCCCATTTCGGCGCCGATTTTTTCGGCCTCTTCCAGTGTCGCGACACCACCATCAGAGCCGGGCACGCAGGGGACGCCCAGTGCCTTCATCGTGTCTTTGGCCGTGATTTTGTCGCCCATCGTGCGGATGTGATCGGCGGTGGGGCCGATAAACGTTAGGCCGTGGTCCTGCACGATCTGAACGAAATTCGCGTTTTCCGACATGAAGCCATAGCCCGGATGGATCGCTTGCGCACCGGTGATTTCACACGCGGAAATGATCGCGGGAATCGACAGATATGAGAGCGCGGAGGACGGCGGGCCAATGCAGACCGATTCATCAGCCATGCGCACATGCATCGCGTCGCTGTCAGCGGTGGAATGCACCGCGACCGATTTGATGCCCATTTCACGGCAGGCAC
>JBLHNX010000309.1:0-3197 GCA_047622125.1 Paracoccaceae bacterium
CATTTTCCGGTGTATTTCGCCGTCATATGTCGGCCACGACCTTGCCGAGCGCCCCCTTACCCGGCAATCGACGCGCGATAGATGCTGTCGATTGTCTCGGCGATCATGGCGTTGAAATCCGCGTCTGTTTGCTGGGCTGACAACCCTTCGGTCAACGCACGGCTAAAGCTGGCGATCACGCCTTTGTTGCGGGCCAGTTTGGCGTTGGCTTCGTCGCGGGAATATCCGCCCGATAGCGCCACGACCTGCATCACCTTGGAATGATTGACCAGCGGCGCATAGTGGTTGTCGACCTCGGGCAGGGTGAGTTTCAGCATCACTTGCTGCCCGGCGGGCACACTGTCCAACTGGCGCATTAATTCTGCCAGCAACAGGTCTTCGGCCTGCGCCTTGTCATCAATTGAAATCGTCACTTCGGGTTCAAGGATCGGCACCATGTCATGTGCCAAGACCTGCGCGCCGACCTCAAATTGCTGGGCGACAATCGCTGCAATACCAACTGGATTGGCCGCCTGAATGACTGACCGTTCCTTGGTGCCAAACACGCCAAGCCCGTGCGCCCGGGTCAGCAGGTCGTCCAGATCCGGCATCGACTTCATCAGTTGCACGCCGTCCGCTTCGGCCTCCAGGCCCTTGTCGATTTTCAGGAATGGCACGACACCGTGATCGTCCCACAGCGCTGCGGCGGCGGGCTTGCCACCAAATTCGCGGTCCATCGTCATCTCGAACAGGATCGCGCCCAGCACCTTTTCGCCGGTGAAAGCAGGGGCAGCAACGATCCGTGCGCGCATGGCGTGGATCAGGTCGAACATTTCCGCGTCATTGCTGAACTGGTCTTCGGTTATGCCATAAAGCCCCAGCGCCTTGGGGGTCGAACCGCCACTTTGGTCCAACGCGGCGATAAAGCCCTGACCGCTGCGGATTTTGTCGGCTTGCTGTTGGTTTGGCATGGTTGGGTCCCCTTGGGTTGTGTTTCCATTGGTTTAAGTCAGCGCATGCGGCCCCGCAACCTTGGTTGCAGGGCCGCGTCTATTCACCCCAGTGCCGCAACACCGGGCAGGGTCTTGCCTTCCATCCATTCAAGAAAGGCACCGCCCGCAGTTGAGATATAGGTGAAATCTTGTGCAGCACCCGCTTGGTTCAGCGCCGCAACCGTGTCGCCGCCACCTGCGACAGACACCAGTTTGCCCGCTTTGGATAATTCAGCCGCCTTGCGCGCTGCGGCGTTGGTGGCCGCATCGAAAGGTTCAATTTCAAACGCGCCCAGTGGGCCGTTCCAGACCAACGTCTTGGCGTTCTCCAAGGTGGTCGAAATATAGGCGACCGTTTCAGGCCCCGCATCAAGGATCATTGCATCGGCGGGGCAGGCGTTCGGGGCCAGAACCTCGCTCTTGGCACCGGCCTTGAACTCACGCGCCACGACAATGTCGCGCGGCAGGATAATTTCGCAGCCTGCGGCCTCGGCCTTTTTCAAAATCTCGCGCGCGGTATCGGCCAGATCGTGTTCACAAAGCGATTTACCCACGTCGATCCCTTGCGCGGCCAGAAACGTATTTGCCATGCCGCCACCGATCACCAAATGATCGACCTTGCTTACCAAATTGCCGAGCAGATCCAGCTTGGTGCTGACTTTCGCCCCACCAACCACGGCCACGACTGGACGCTGCGGTGTTCCCAGCGCCTTTTCCAGCGCGCTCAATTCTTCGGCCATCAAACGACCCGCACACGACGGCAACAAATGCGCCAGCGCCTCGGTGCTGGCATGCGCGCGGTGTGCGGCAGAAAACGCATCGTTGCAGAAAACATCGCCAAGGGTTGCCAGACGGGCGGCAAATTCAGGATCGTTCTTTTCCTCGCCGGGATTAAAGCGCAGGTTTTCAAGCAACAGCACCTCGTCGTCGTCCATTTCGGCGACGGCTTCGCCATAATTGCTATCCACAAACGTGACCGGCTGACCCAGCACGTCAGACACGGCCTGCGCGATGTGTTCCAGCGACATCTCTGGCACGACTTTCCCCTTGGGGCGGCCAAAATGCGCCATCAGGATGACCTTGCCACCTGCCGCTTGAATATCGTCCACCGTGGGCACGATCCGATCAATCCGCGTGGTATCCGTCACATGGCCATCCTCGACAGGGACGTTGATATCCACGCGCACCAGCACGCGTTTGCCGTTCAGGTCCATATCATCAAGTGTTTTCCAAGCCATGTCAGCCTCCGGTTTTTTGCGGGTTTACGCCTAATTGAACCCCTTGCGGGCCTAGGTCAACTGCGCCGCTTGGCAATTGGCCCGCACGCGCATAGTGTCCGCGCGAAATATAAGCGTAGGAGCGCCCCATGGCCGATATCAAAGACCCCGAAAATACGATCCTGATGGAACTGACAGGTGGCACCGTGACCATCGAATTGCTGCCCGATATCGCGCCTGCGCATACGGCCCGCATCAAGGAACTGGCCCGCGCAGGTGCCTATGACAACGTCGCATTTCACCGCGTGATCGACGGCTTCATGGCCCAGACGGGCGATGTGGAGCACGCGAACATGGAAAAAGACTATAACCCCGGTCGTGCTGGCACAGGCTCGTCCGATCTGCCCGATCTGCCTGCCGAGTTTTCCAAGATCCCGCATGCGCGTGGATCGCTGGGTGCTGCGCGCTCGGCCAACCCCAATTCCGCCAACTCGCAGTTCTTTATCAGCTTCAAGGACAACGATTTCCTGAACGGTCAGTATACCGTTTATGGCATGGTGACGTCGGGCATGAAGCACGTTGACGCGCTTGCCAAAGGCGAGCCACCCGCGAGCCCTGACCGCATGATCAGCGTCAAAGTTGCCGCCGATGCGTAATCGCGCTTTTCTGGCTATCAGTTTGGCGATCGTTGCGGGTTTGGCCTATTTCGTTGTCCTCTCGATGGGGGGCCGCGAGGGTGATCTGGTCGGCGACGTCGCACCCGAGATTGCCACGCCCGCACCTGCGAGCGAAACCGCCACTGCACCGGTCGTTGTGGCTGGTGAAGTCAGCGGTTTGGGGATCGAGATCGACGTGACAGGCGAAGCCAACGGCACAATCGTTATCGACCTGTTCGAAGAATCCTCCCCTGCGCATGCCGCGCAGATCATGGAACTGGCGGCATCTGGCGCTTATGATGGCGTGGTGTTTCACCGTGTGATCGACGGCTTTATGGCACAAACCGGCGATG
>JBLHNX010000310.1:0-3111 GCA_047622125.1 Paracoccaceae bacterium
CTTGATCGCGTCTTTGCCGATCAGGTCGATCCGGCTGATGTGGCTATCAAGGTTCACGCGCACCGTGGGCCAGTTCAGCCGCGCGCCGACCTGTTCGATATGCGTGGATTTACCCGTGCCGTGGTAGCCCTGCACCATGACGCGGCGGTTATAGCCATAGCCTGCAAGGATCGCCAAGGTCGTGTCGGGATCAAACTTGTAGGTCGGGTCAATCTCGGGGACGCGGTCGCCGCGTTCGGCAAAGCCTTTGATCTTCATATCGGTGTCGATGCCAAAGACATCGCGAACCGAAAAATCCTCGGTTGGTTTTGCATTCATATCGGTGGTGCCGTCGGCCATCTGACTGCCTTCCATGTCTTGGGTGTTCACGCGTTTCGGGATGCAACATATCGCGGTTGGCTGCAAGGGGAAGGGGGCTGTTGCTTTTTGCGCTGGATGAGCGATGTCAGCGTCCAAAGGAGCCGCGCGTGACCACGCCGTAGGGCATCGAAACCATGATCGGTCGCGTCGCCCTTGGTGATCGCGTGGCCTTTGATGGGCTCAATTCTGCTACCTCGGCGAAACGTTTTGGCATTTTCCTGCGCGTCTTGGGTAATCGGGCAGAGGCCGAAGATGCCTTGCAGGAGGTCTATGTTAAGATATGGAACAAGGCTGATCGGGGTTGGGTGAACGGGTCAGCCCGATGACATGGCTGATCACATTGTCGCGAAACCGCGCGATTTATCGGGCGCGTGCCCGCCGAAATACCGGACGCCGCGCCCACTTTTGCTGCCAAAATCGTTGCCGGGGATCAAAGTCTGGTCGTCATGGCGGCTTATGATGATTCATCGCGCGCACCCCGTGCCAACCGCGGGCGGCTGCACCTTGATGGCCGAAATGGACGGCGACATTATTATGCCAACGGACGAAAACGGCTGCTTGGCCACTGTAACGATTGCCGATGTCAAACAGTCCAAGGGCGTGATTCATGTGATCGACTGCGTGTTGTTGCCCAAGCAATAGGCGACCGGCCCATCACATAGCTTTCACATGATCGTGCGCCGCCCCACTTTGTCTGTCCCAAGGGCGGCGCATTTTGTTAAAACGTATTTAACCATAGGAGAACCCCATGAACCGCCGCACATTTACCCTTGCCGCCCTTGTGGCACCCTTTGCGCCCGCTGCTGCCCGCGCCCAGTCATTCGAAGTGACCCGCACCCAAAGCGAATGGCGCGCGATGCTGAGCGATATCCAATACCGCGTCATGCGCGAAGAAGGCACCGAACGGGCGGGATCCAGCCCGCTGGACAAGGTCTTTGACGCGGGCACATATCATTGCCGTGGTTGTGATCTGGCGCTTTATTCCAGCGACACGAAATTCGACAGCGGCACCGGATGGCCCAGCTTTTATGCGAGCCTGCCCAATGCGATCGAAACCAAGCCCGACCGTGGTTTGTTTGGCACGCGCACCGAATGCCATTGCCGCCGGTGTGGCAGCCACCTTGGCCATATCTTTGATGACGGCCCAGCCCCAACGGGCAAGCGTCATTGCCTGAACGGGGTATCGCTTGTGTTTCGCGCGGCTTGAACGTCGCGCCTGTTGTTCTTACGGAAACAGTCTATTTCGCAGGGCGTTACTTGATGCCACGAAGGTGCCATGATTGCTTGGCACAGCGAGAGATTGGAATTGGAGGCCGAATGCTTCGACGCAGGCGACATCGTCGACGCGTGACTGAAGGCGAGCGCTGTCGCGCACTCGCCTTCTGCGCTGTTGCGCTTTTCGGAGGCGGTTTTGCCTTTCTCGTCGTGATGCGCTTGAACGGCGAGCGCGTGCTTGGGGCCGGCTTGTCGTGGTATGAACTTTGGGTCGTGATATGCGGCACGTTTGGCGCCGCCGTGGCGTTGTTTCTGGCAGGTGACAGAATTGGCCAGCCGGGCCTGCGTGGCATGATCCGTATGATGCCAAACATGGTCTGGATCAGCTTTGTCGGGGCATTGATCGCAGGAACGCTGGCGTTGCCTTTTTACGGCACGATGTTCGGGCCGTTCATCCTTGGTGTTACCCTTGTCGGTGCGCCGATGTTGGCTTGTTTGTGGTTCGCCAATCTGCTGGCCGCACATGCCCTGCTGACGGTTTGGCATCGCGAACGCGACAGCATCTTTACGATGCAGCGCGTCACATCGGCCGTCCGCACCGGCCCCGCCGAAAACCAACGTCGATCGTCACCCCGTTTGGCGGGGCGCAGGCTTTAGGTTTTGAAGTGGCGGCTTGCCTTGATCTGGTCCCATGCCCAAACGACTTCGGCCAGTTGTTCCTCTTGCGAGCGATCACCGCCATTCATGTCAGGGTGCAGCACTTTGATCAGTAATTTGTAGGCTTTGCGGACTTCGGCCTTCGTCCAGTGATCTTTCGCCTCAAGAATATCAATGGCGCGCCGCTCGGTTGGAGGCAATTTCCGCGTCGTGCCGGTTATCGATTTACCGGGGTTTTGCGTCGCATTGACGCCCAACACCTGATGCGGGTCATCCACACCCAGACGCGCCCAAGCGCGCTGTTCTTCGGATCGTTTGCTAAAGGGTTTGGTTTCGCGTTCCCAGACACGGTCCTTGTCGGTCTGTGCGACATATTCCTGTTCGGTCGCGCCGTCGAAAAAGTTCCATTTCAGGTTATATTCGCGCGCATGATCCTTACAGAACCAAAAGTAGTCATCCAGAATATCGGGTGATTTTGGCGCACGGTATTTGCCCGATTCCTCGCAGCCTTCATGATCGCAGATACGGGTCGAGGTTTCCGACGCACCTGACATACCACGCCGACCGCGCGGATTTTTCTTTTTGGAGGTCGACACTGACATGTCGAAACCGAAGGGGTCATTCTTGGCCATATGGTAATCTCACCTGTTCGACTCGGACACATGACTTTAAGCCGTGTGTCAGAAGATAGAAGGGGTTAGGAGAAAAATAATGGGGCTTGCACAAGAAATTCACACCGCATTGACGGATGCATTGGCACCTGATGCGCTTGAGGTGGTTAACGAAAGCCATTTGCACGCGGGTCATGCGGGCGACGACGGGTCAGGCGAAAGCCATTGGAGGATCGTGATTTCTGCGCCCGCCTTGGCAGATCAGTCA